>CAMJZA010000007.1 GCA_946410085.1 uncultured Treponema sp.
TGGCAGTATCCAGGAACTGCTGGATAAAATCTTCCCTGCCCGGGGCTTTATCCAAGAGGCCCTCCGTCTTCTTGTTGAATTCCTCCCGGAAGCGCTTGTCGTGCAGGACTTCAAGCACCGCGCGGATGTAGCCGCCCTTGAGGGATTTGCGGCGGATGTCCGCATGGGCTTCTGCGATTTCTTTCAGTGTCCCGGAGTCCGCAGTGAGCAAGTCCGCCGGGAGGAGCAAATTGTAATACTCCTTCTTGAATGCTCCGTTCCGGGTATCCTCGATGAGCCTGTCTATGTCAAAGCTTCCGTCATCCGTGGCATACCTCTCCAACAGCTCGTCCGGTATGAGGACTTCGTTCTTCCTGTAATCATACAGGGTCACCGCGTAAAAGTATTCGGCCAGCAGCTTGGTCAGATTGATCGGCTTGGCCATCGGAGAAAGATCCCGCACATTCTTGTTCATAGAAGAATCTTAGCACGAATTCCCCCGCCTGGCAAGAACTGCAAGCGAACGGATGCGGGGCGGGAAAAGGCCGTCCGCGGGATACGGCATGCTGCCGGAAAAACTGCACGTGCCCCTTCCCCGCCCCCTACAAATTCCCGGCGAATTGTGCTACACTAGGGGCAGGAGGAGCCGCACATGAGCGCCATGAACAACACCCCCATCGAAGTTGAAAGCGGAAAACTGCTGGAAAGCCTGCCCCGGCTCTACGAGTCGGGCGTGACGGAGTTTTACATCCACGACCGTGCGCTGGCTTCCGACAGAAAAGCCCTGCTTTCGCTGATTGACCTTGCGGCGGAAAAATGCCCCGACATCTTCCTTTCCCTCCCCGTCGACATCAGGCTCATAGACATGCCGCTCCTCGAAAAGCTGTCCGACCTGTTCGTTTCCATCGAGATTCCTTTTGAAGGAACAGTAAAGGGCGGGGTCCTGACCTTTGACAGGAAACTCTACAAAGGAAAGGCCGCCCTGCTGAACGGCAGCGGACTCGTATTCGGCTTTTCGATGGGCTGGGGCGTCCAGCAGGGCGATACCTTCAGGGCCTTCCGCGACCGCCTGGACTTTGCAGTAAGCCTGTACCCGAACCACATCGAATTTCCCCAGTTCGGGCAGATGAAAAGCCCGGACACTCCGGCAGGCAGCGACCGGAACGGCAACAGCGGCATCCCGGGGAGCATCTCCGGCAACGCCCGTGGCGGCACCCGTGCCTCCGAAACCAAGATGACGGAAGCAAAGCCGACGGGCATCTACTCGTCCAAAGACCTGGACTTCTCGCGTTCAATGGCATTCGCCTGCCGGACCTTCTACACGGCAGGCAGGGCGGTTCCCTGGTTCAACCAGATCACCGCCGCCCTCAAGATATCCCCTTCCACCCTCTTTGCCGATGCAGACGAATGGCAGCAGTGCAACAACTGTTCGTATTATACGGAATTCGTACCGGAGGATGCAGAACACAAGGAACTTGAGCGGATGCAGCTCGCCTTCTTCAGGGAAAAGTTCGAGGAAAAGCACAAGGGACATCTGTGGGCTGCGGCAGAAGACCTCATCCGCCTGAACGGTGCCTTCTCCCGCGTCGTTGAAGAAAATGAAGAAAGCACGCTGGAACTCAGCTACAGCCCCGACGACCTGCTTTCCCCGGAAGCAGGCGACCTCGCGCGCTTCTGCGATACCGTAACGGAAGAGCCCTGCACGGTCCGGGTTTACGAAAACCGCGGCAATCCCGACTACCGGATCCTCTAGACAGTCAGTACTTCTCCCCCGTAAACAGCTCAAACTGCTCGTAGCCCTGAAAGCGGAGCATGTCCCAGCCGTTGCAGACCTTGCAGCCCACCTCGGAAGCCCGCCGCATGATCGGTGTGACGGACGGCACATAGATGATGTCGAACAGCATCTCCTTCCCCGTAAATGCGTAGAAGGAGAGGGGATCGTTTTCCGCCGTTGACGGCGGCGCCGCATTCATGCCGACCGACGTCGTCTGGATAATCAGGTCGCTGTATTTCCGCAGGGCCCGGACGGTCTTTACGGACGGCTCCTTGGGCAGCACCTCGTACTCAAAGCCGTAGCGTTCGGCAAGGGCAACCGCCTTGGACAGCGTCCGGTTAAAGACACATGCCTTTGCCCTGAGCGACTTCACCGCCCAGGCAATTGCCTTTGCGGCGCCGCCCGCCCCGATGATCGACACTTTCCAGCCGTGCAGGTCCTTTGTCCCCGTAAACTTGAGCAGGGCGGCAGTAAAGCCCGTGCCGTCCGTATTGTAGGCCTTCCACACCCCGTCCTGCTTGACGAGCGTATTGCTTGAACCGATTGCCCGAACCTTCTCGTCCTGCTCCCCCACGCATTCAAGCACCTTCTCCTTGTGGGACACCGTCACTGAAAGTCCGGTCATGCCGACCGTATCCGCAAAATCGACGGCTTCCTTCACGTTCGGCGTCTTGACGGGGATATAGACGGCATTTATATTGTGTTCCGCATAGCCGGAGTTATGCAGTTCCGGACTCGACGTCGCAGTCAGGGGCCAGCCGGTAATGCCGAACACCTTCGTCGTTTCGCTCAGCGACGAAAAATGGTATACCTCCTGCAGGGTCTTGGGATCAATATGCCCCAGGTTCGAAATTCCCTCGCTCTTTTCCACCGGAGATACGAAGGTAAGGTAATTCTTGAGCTTTGCCGACAGGATCCGGGACGGCAGGCCGAGCGGCCCCATCGCAATCAGGATATGCTGGTTGTCCGTCAACTGCCCGGCCTCCCGGAACAGGTCCGTCACATCGGAAAGCGAACGGGGCATGAAGGCAATCTTGGGAATTTCATAGTTGGAAGCCCTCAGGTCGTCCAGACGGCCGACGACATTCTTTATGGGATTGTTCATGTCGTGCACGCTGCGGATAATCCGCGTCCCGAATGCGAGTGCGGCATCCTGCAGGCTGGGAACATAAAAGTCGTCCTCAAAGTCAACGTAGGCAAAGTTCTTGGACCGGTCGGAATCCGCAAACGAGAGGGCACGCGCAAACATGACGGTCCGCGCCCCCTCCCCTTCCACATACTGGCCGCCGTCAATCGACCGGCGGATCGTCAGCAGGGAAGGAATGCCCGCCAGCGCAGGAAAGCGCCGGATCAGGAGGCGCTCGTCGGTATTCAGAAAATCCGCCCGCAGTTCAACCATATCAATGTAATTGCGGTATTTTTCGAGCAGGGCAAGGTCTTCGCTCAGCGTCCTGCCGGTCAGCGTCATACAGATTTTCGGTCGTTCCATAATCACGGATTGTAGCACATCGTGCCGTTTTTATAAAGAGAATTTGCGCCGAACTTTACGAAAAAACCCGGACGAACTCAGGCATCTTATGCGAACTCAGGCGGCCCGGACATGTGCTCCGAGTCCTGCCGTGCGTGAACACAGGCGACCGGCAAACACAGGCGGCCTACTCCGTTTCCTTCGATTTGTTTTCGAATTTCGTGTAGGAGGAAATGAAGAGGACCGGCACGTCACCGATGGGACCGTTGCGCTGCTTGGCGACGATGAGCTTGCGGTCCTGCACGGGGTTGTACTCCTCGCCCTCCTTCTGCTTCTGCCGCTCGCCGTGGATGAACATGACGACGTCCGCATCCTGCTCGATGGAACCGGAACCGCGCAGCTGGGCAAGGTTCGGCTCCTCTCCTTCCGCGGCACGGGCGACCTGACAGAGGACGACAATCGGAATTTCCAGTTCGCGGGCAAGGCTCTTGAGCGACTTGGAAATCAGGGACTGCTGGGTGTACATTTCCATCTTGTCTTCGTTGTCCAGCGTGATGAGTCCGATGTAGTCAATGAAGATGATCTTCACGTCATGCTTCGCCTTCATGCGCCGCGCCATCGCCCGCAGGTCCAGCAGCTTCATGTTCGGCGTGTCCACGATGTAGAGGGGGGACGAATAGCAGGAGCTCGCCGCATCCTGCAGCTTCTTGAAGTCTTCCATCTTTAAAAGCCCGTTGCGGAGTCTCGTACCGGGCACGCGGGCGACCTGGGACAAAAGGCGCTGGCCGATCTGGTCGCTGCTCATTTCCAGGCTGAAGAAGCCGGCCGGAATCTGCTTTTCGATCGCAATGTGCTGGAGCATCGACAGGGCAAGGGCAGTCTTTCCCATCGAAGGTCGCGCGCCCACGATGATCATTTCCGAGTTCTGGAAGCCGCTCGTCATGCTGTCCAGCTGGGTCAGGCCTGTTTCAATGCCGGAAACCGCGCTCTTGTTCTTGTAGCGCTCATCGATCCGCCGGATGGACTCGGGAACGATGTCCTGCAGGGACTGGATTCTGGTCGTCTGGTTGGTGTCGGTCAGGCGGAAAATCCGCTGCTCGGCTTCTTCCAGGATGGAACGGCTCTCCTTGGTCTGGTCAAAGCTTTCCGCCTTTATCTCGTCCGAAATGCCGATGAGGTTGCGGCGGACCGACCGGTCCATGACGATCGAGGCGTAGTATTCCCAGTTCGCGCTCGTCGGGGTCTTGTCCGTCAGGGCGGAGATGTAGGGAATACCCCCCGCCTGCTCAAGCTTGCCGTTCTTGGTCAGGTCTTCTATGAGCGTGATGAGGTCGCCCTTGCTGCCCTGATTGGACAGGTTGATGAGCGAACTGAATATCACCTGGTTCCGCAGGTCGTAGAAATACTCGCTCCTGAGGCGCGCAACGATCTCGCTGACGCACTTCCAGTCCAGCAGCATCGCTCCGAGCGTCGCCTGTTCCGCATCCAGATCGTGCGGCGGCACCTTGTCCTTGAGTTCCATGCGTACACCTCCTGTCCCGTTTTTCCATAAAAAAAGCCAACGTTTCCGTTGGCTTTTTGGCTTTCAATTCAAACCCTTCCGACCGGACAAACCGATCAGACTGCTGCGGCCTTAGTTGGCAGCATCAGCGTTTCCGTCGGAAGCAGCGTCCGCAGCGCCTGCCTCTGCCGGGGCTGCAGCCTTCTCATCGCTGTCCTTGGCACGGGGCTTGCGGGACGTTGCGGCAGCCTTCTTGGACTCCTCGGTCTCCTGAGCCTTGATTGAAATCTTGACCTCAGCGACCTCGGCCTCGTACAGGTGTACCTTAAAGGTAAAGTTGCCGACAGCCTTGAAGCTCAGGCCGGGAATCTCAATCTTCTTGCGCTCAATCTCAAAACCGTTCTTCTCGAACCAGTCCATGAGGGTCTGGCTCGTAACGGAACCGAAGAGCTTGCCGTTGTTTCCGGCGGGAAGCGTGAGCTCTATGTTCAGGGCCTCCAGCTTTTCCTTCAGGCTGCGGCTGTTCTCGCGCTTCGCCTGCTTGCGGGCCTCAATCTCAGCCCGCTTGCCTTCAAAGTAGGCCTCTGCATCCGGAGTATCAGGCACCGCCAGTTCACGGGGGAACAGGTAGTTGCGTGCATAACCGCGGGCAACGTTCTTTATGTCACCCATCTCACCCAGATGCTTTACGTCATCGTTCAGAATAACTTTCATATCAAGCTCCTTTTATCGTAAAAAGTAAAGGATGCCGGAAACAAAGGCGTTCCGGCTGTCCCGAAATCATGCCGCCTGCGTCACCAGGAGTTGGATCGCAGCGGCATCAAAAATAGTGTTCCGTTCCGGTTCTGTCAGTCAGTCCCGGCAGTATCCGCCGGATGCGTTAGTCCGCAACGTAGGGAAGCAGGCAGATTGCCCGTGCCCGCTTGATGGCGCGCGCAAGCTCACGCTGGTGCTTTGCGCAGGTGCCGGTGATGCGGCGGGGCAGGATCTTGCCGCGCTCAGTCGTGAAGCGGCGGAGTGCATCTGCATCCTTATAGTCAATCTTGGTCTTGTTTGCGCAGAAGCGGCAGACCCGCTTGTGGAAGAATGCGCGGCCCTTTCCGCGTCCGCGTCCGTCATCGTCGCGGCCAGCGTCTGCACCCTGCGTGACGTTTGCCTGGGCGATGTCGTCCATCTTCTTGTCGTCTATGCTTGCATTGTTCGTCATTTCGTCTGACATAGTAAACTCCTGTTATAGGTACTTGGAGAGGCTGCGGGAGCCCCTGAATTTAGAACGGCACGTCCTCGGGGAAGCCCCCGTCGCCGCCGTAACTGTCTGCGGGCTGCTGCATCGGCTGCGGCGTATAGCCGGAACGTGCCTGCCCGCCGCCCTGATAGCCGCCTGCAGAATAGCCTGATCCACCGGAATAGCCGGACCCGTTCGAGTCCGAGCGGCCGCCGAGCAGCTGGACGGAAGATGCCATGATTTTTATCTTGGAGCGGTTCTGCCCGCTCTCCTTATCCTGCCACCTGTCCTGTTTCAGCGAACCCTGTATGCCGACCTGCTTTCCCTTTGTCAGGTACTGCTTGAAGTTCTCCGCCGATTTACTGATATAGGAAATATCGAAGAAATTGGCTTCTTCGACCCACTGCTCACCTTCCTTCTTGCTCCGGTTAACGGCAATGGAAAAGGCAAGGGCCGCCGTTCCGCTCGGCAGATAGCTGAGCTCAGCATCCCTCGTGAGCCTTCCGACCAAAATCACACTGTTTATATCAGATGCCATCGGGAACTCCGTCTGCGCTTAGGCTTCCTTCTCGTCCTTTGCGACGAAAAGATAGCGAAGAAGATTCATGTTCAGCTTGAACTGCCGGTCCATCTCTGAAATCTTGGCGGGATTTGCCCTGATGTGGAAGAGGATGAAGCGGCCGCGGCGCAGCTTGTTGATTTCATAGGTAAGATCGCGGTCACCGAAGGGCTCTTCCTTCTCGATTTCCACTCCAAAACTGGCGAGGTCGGCCTTGAGGGTATCCGTACCTGCCTTGAACTTATCTTCCGCCTCCGGGAAGATAGACATAAGTTCATACTTTCTCATCGTACAATCTCCTTATGGTCTGAATTGGGGAGCGGAACGCGTCCGCTCCAAGGGGTGTAGTATTCTAGCAAATCTCCCCTCCCGCGTCAAGGCGTCCGTTTTTTTCAGGATTTTTCAGGAACGGCTGGACAATCTCGACATTCATGGCAAACCTGTACAGATAAAAGGGCATGAGAAACACAAAAACAACACCCCCGGACGGAGGTCGCCGCACCTCCCTGCCGGCTGCTGCCGTCTGCCTCCTGCTCTGCCTGTGCCTGGCCGCCTGTCCCGCCGGACCGGTCTTGCGGACAAAGGCGGACACCGGCTGCCGCCTGCGGCTGGTCAGCTGGAACGTGCAGACCTTCTTTGACGCAGAACGGGCAGGCACCGAGTACAAAGAGTTCGCCTCTCCCAAAAACTGGGGCGAAGAAGCCTACCGCACCCGGCTCAAACGCCTCTGCGACAGCCTTGCCGTCCTGCATGCCGACGTGCTTGTCCTGCAGGAAATCGAAAACGAGGCGGTCCTGCAGGACATCAGCAACTTCCTCTCTGCGCAGCCCCTCCCGGGCCGCCGCTACCGCTGGGCTGCCTTTACCCGCGAAGAAGGCGCCGCCCTGGGCTGTGCGGTCCTGTCCCGCTGGCCGCTGGACTTTCCCCGCTGCCACGGCATCGACGTCCGTTCGCCGCAGACGGCAAAGCCCGGCCTGCGGCCCCTCCTGCAGGTCCGCGTCATGAAAAAGGACCGCTCCTGTACGATCCTCGTGAATCACTGGAAAAGCATGTCCGGGGGAAAAGATTCGGGCGGGCGCTGGCGGGAAGCACAGGAAGCCCTGCTGGCCTCCTGCCTGAAAGAACTGCGGAACCAGCCCGCCGTTGCCTGCGGCGACTTTAACCGCGACATCGGCGAGTTCCGCCGGGAATACAGTGACGCCGGACAGACCGGCAGGATTGTCCTGCGCAGCGGGAACGGAGAGGACATAGCCGTTGCGTCACCCTGGTTCCTGCCGGACGGCAGGCTTGCCGGTCCCGGCAGCTATTATTACCGGGAAGCATGGTCGCGGATAGACAGTTTTTTCTCCTCCGGGAAAATGCTGCTGGAGGATTTCACGGTCGAAACGGAAGGCCCCTGGTGCTACGATGACACGAAGATTCCCCGGAAATACCAGCCGTGGAACGGCAGGGGCTATTCAGACCACCTGCCGCTTTCCTGTACGATCGTGTTTTGAAGCCCGTCAGTTCCCGGCCTTCCGCAGGCGGTGCCGGGGATCGCTCACAAAGAGGATGCCGAGCCAGATGAGCAGGGCAAGAACAATGACGGACACACCGAGGAAGCCGTCGTTTACCATATCGGCGGCTGCCGGGGTAAAATAGGCTTCCCGCAGTTCCGCATATTCGAACACGGCATCAACGGACCACATGAGCGAAGCCCCCCAGAAGAGGGCGCAGAGGGCGCCGACCTTCAGCTGGCGGGCAGTATCACTGACGTACCAGATGACGCTCACGACGATGGCGGCGAGCAGGGACAGCAGCAGCGTCACAGGGCTGCCCCCTGCATGCCGGACAGACTGCGGAGGCTGCCGCTTCCGGGGGAACCTGCGTCCCGCTGCGCAATCCTGTCCGCAATGAAGCTCGCAAGCGCCCATGCCGCCGTCACGAAGATGCTCATGGAAACACCGACCGTCGCCATCTCATGCAGCATTTCCGCCCGGGCCGCAGGGGCGGCGGCAGCCGTCAGGAAGGGGAAGAAAGGCTGAATTTCCCCGTGCCAGAGGTGCTCAAAGGCAAGGAGCGCAGAACCGCCCCAGAGCAGGGCGTTCAGGCGCCTGAGCTTCTGCGAAAAAGGCTCACGGCTCACGGTCACGCCGGCAGCTCCGGTCCCTGCAGCCGCGTCTGCGCCTCCGGCAGCACCCTGCCGTTCCCGCCTTTCCAGCAGCTTCGCTACCGCCGTCGTAATGATTGCTTCCGTAACCGGTACCAGAAAACACGCCATAATCAGTTCCTCCTCTCAATCTCACAGGCAGCCGTATGTACCGCATGCCGCTTGCCGCTTGCGTCCAGCCTGCTTCTCCCAAGAATAGCACAGGCCCCTGCCGCTGTCAACGAAAACCCGTTTTTCCGAAAGAAATCCTTGACAAAGCCGCAGGGGCATGCGAAAATTATCGTAAGAATATTGTAAAAAGTAACATAAGGAAGGCGGTGTTGTATGAGACGGCATGCAGTACACCACACGTATACCGGACTCTTAAGCCTGATTGCGGCGGGTCTGCTTGCCCTTGCGTTTGCCGCCTGCAACGGCAACGGCGGGTCTATGGATTCAGGCGGTGCCGTCTATAACCCGAGCGGAACTGCATCCGGCGGAAGCGGCGGCTCTTCCGGGTCCGGCGGAACAACCGAAACCTTTACCGCACAAGACCTCCTGAACCGTTCCAATGCGGGCGACGACAGCGGCATCGTCCATCTCGTTACCGGCGGCGGCACAAGCCCCAATAGCAAGACTGTCACCATGTCCGCCGCAGACTTAGGGCTGCCTGCGGACGGCACCGTTACCCTGACCATTATCGGAATCGGCTACAGCGCCACGGCAGGCGCAAACCCGGACGGTACCGTTACCTTCGAAGTCCCCCTCATAGAAACTGGTGCAACGGTCACCATAGAACTGACCGTGCAGGACGCAGGCGGCACGATCCTCTGGTACGGCAGCAGTACCCAGTCCGTGGAGGACAACATTGACATCAGCCTCATCCGCCAGTTCTGGACCCTGCCCGCAAGCCTTTCCGTCACGGCATCTCCCTCCGCCATCGAATATGACAGCGCCAATCCCGACAGCTCATCCGCCAGATTCAGCGTCTCAATCCCGGGTCTGAACAGCGCCCCCGCCGGTGCCGTCTTTACCTACAGCTGGAAGGACCAGGACGGCAACACGGTAGCCGGTGCCACAGGCTCCACCCTCACCCTCACCGCAGGCCAGATGCTCGGCCCGGGCTTTACCCCGCTCAATGCCTCCGAGACGCGGACCTACAGCGTGGAAGTCTCCTATACCGAACCCTCCGGTGAGCAGGCGGTGAGAACCGGCAGCGCCACGGTGACCATTGCGACCGAAGCAACCCTTGTCCTGGAAGGCAGCGGAGTACAGACAGATGACACCGGCCACCAGTTCCTCGTACTCAACAAGTCTGCCTCTGCTGCGGCGTTTACCGCACGTGTCCTCTGCTACGGCGGACCGGTGAACTACGAATGGTCGTCTGTTTCCGGCGGCTCGGCGACGCTCGCTGTCACTGGAAACAGCGGTGCGGGCAACAGTGTAGCACCAGCGCCAGCCTCCGGCGGCATGACGATCCTGCGGGTAGAGGCAACTTTGCAAGACGGAAGGTATCTCTCCAAGGATTTCTACGTCTACGTGCTTGACGCGGTGATAAGCGGCAGTGACGTTCCTGCCTCGGCGGGCGATCCCATCATCATTACCAATACAGCGACGGATTCTACAAACCTGACCGCATCGCTTGCGGGCAGCCTGTCCGTTTCCGGCGTGAGCTATGAGTGGCAGATTGCGACTCCAGCCTTCGCAACCGTAAGCACTGCAGGCAACACATCGGCGGCAACCGTCCAACCCGTCGCTACGGGCGAAACAACGGTGAAGCTGCGGGCCTCCTATAAGGGCGTGTACTCCGACTGGAGCACAAGGCCCCTGTACGTCGCAGGCCTTACCGTAACCCAGACCCCATCCGGGGCCACGGCAGGCGACGTCACGATGGCGCTTTCCGACACGAAGTACCGCTATGCCTCCGTTACCCACGGTACAGGGACGGAGAGCATCAGCTGGGATGTTATCAGCGGCACGATCGGCACAGCTCCTGCCTCCGGCACCCCGGCCGGAGGCAGCGGAATAGAGCTGCAGCCGTCAGAGGGCGGCAAGTCCACCGTCAAGGTGTCCACGAACGTAAACGGCAGAACCCTGTCCAAGACCTTCGACGTCTACGTGCTTGACCTTGTCGTGTCCGGCACGAGCCTGTCCGCAAGCAGCACAAGACCGACACTGCTGACAATGACCGACAGCCCGTCGCTCACCGCAAGCCTTACGGGCTTTAGCGATGCAGACTTCACGTGGAGCGTTTCTGCCGCAAGCGTTGCATCATGTACGGAAAGCGGTACCCACCACGAGAGTGCGGCAGTTACACTGCTGGCAGCGGATTCGGCCACGGTTACCGTGAGCACGACCTACCAGGGGCTTACGGTGTCGGCAAGCCGCTATATCTACGTGCTGGATCTCACGGTAACCGGCGATGAGGTGATAGAAAAAGGTGATACCGGCACGCTGACGGCGTCGGTGTCCGGCTACGGCACAGGGGTCAGCTACAGCTGGAGTTCCACGGGTACGGCGATCGCTTCCGTCTCGGGAACCGGGCCGACGAAGGCGCTCACTCCGTCGGCAGGCGGAACGTCAACCGTGACCGTGACGGCGACCATTCCCGCAGCCAGCAAGACCCTGTCCAAGACGATAACCGTTACGGTCATCGAACCCGTAATCAAGCAGGGGGGCAGCGCCGTTGCCTTAACCGGCAACACGCTTTCGTGTTCGTATAGTCCTGCTACAACGGTAACTTTGAACGGAATGCTGGAAGGTTTGGCAGCAGACATCAGCTGGTCGGCATCACCTGAAGGAATTGTCTCATTCAGTCCTGCAAGTGCTACAAATACAACAGGTGTAAATACAACGGTTACGGTCAATGCGCCGGGCGATGTGACCATCACCATGACAGCAACCTATGACGGTACGTCATATACCAAAACCGCAGCTTACAGCATAGCTGCTCAGTCGCTTACATTTACTCAATTTGTTACGAATGATTATCTTAGTACGCTGCCTGCTAACGATGCAGAGCATCCGTATGTGCTGAATATAACCGGATGGACTGACACTGACAGAAATGCTGTCAAGGTTTATCTGCAACCTGAGAGTAACCCAAACGTCCGATATGTAGATTTGTCGAACTCCACACTGCCAACAGGAGATTTGGAAGCCTTTTTCCAATGGTGCTACACTATAACTACTGCTCCGCAGATACCAGACGGTGTAACGAGTTTGAAATGTTTATTTGATTTTGGTAATCATGCTTCTGATGCGCTTTCTGGTCCTCCGATAATAAGAATACCTGCCAGTGTTTTAAATATGGAGAAATGTTTCAACCAATGCAAATCACTGCAGAATGTCGATATCATTATCGAAGGAACAAATGTTACTAACTGGAATCAAACATTCCATAATATATCAGCAAGTCAGCATGTGACCGTTTGGGTTCCTGACGCCACGGTAAAAGCCGCTATTGAAGCTGCACCTGACAATACCGGTGTTGAGATAAAAATTGGCTCCGGTCCGTCCGGCCCGTAGCCGCCCCGCCCAGCAGCGGGCAGCACCGCCCCCGGGCCCGATAGCAGGCGTTTATATCGGCCACGGCATTGCCGTGGCCACCTACGCCTCCGCCAGGGCTACGTCCGTTGGACAGCAAGCTCTGCCGCGAGCTTTTCAACTTCCTCCAGCGGAAGTCCTACCGCTTGGGCTATCTGCTCGTGAGTCCCCAATTTCATTGCAAGGAGATTGCGTGCGTCTGTCAGGGCTCTGTTCCGTTCTCCCCGCTGAAATCCTGCCTCTTCGCCGTCGAGGTAACCGTCACGCCGCAGGATGCGGTCGTACTCTTCCTGGTCGAATTCCGTCAGGCTCATGTTCATAACCTCCATCTTCTGGGACTTAAAGTATCCGTCAAGTAGCTTTTCCCGAATGGCGTAGTCCAGCGCCTCTTCAACGGCTTTTCTGGCAGGCATCTTTGCCTGCAGGTTCTGCTTGACCCTGTTCACATAGCTGCAGTAATCATACAGTGCCTTGCACTTTTTTTGAAGTCCTTCGCTGTGTTTTCCTCCGATGTTGATGACTTTTGCCGTCCATTCAAAGCCCTCTGTATTTCCCGCCGGTTCAAATGCGTCCGAAAGTCTTTGGTAGGACACATCGGGTAACTTCCTGTCTCCGTTGTAAAATACAATGAAGCAGGGGGCGGGAATCCTGACAAGCCGGGAGCTGAACAAATTCTCTCTCCGGGAAGAAAGATGCAGCTGATACAGCTGGGCAAAGTACATCAATCCCCGCAGAGGCATGTTGGGATTGTACGAGGACTGCTGTTCGAACAAATTCATCTGGCTGCCGATGAGGAAGGAGATGTCGTTCTTCATCGTGATGTAGATGACATTTTCAATCGTCGTGAGCGAGAGGGCGTCCGGGTCGGTATAGCTGCTGTCATTCAGGGCGTTATACAGGTCCAGCCGCCAGCGCTTACTCTGCTCGCTGTCCCGTCCGAAGATGGCCTTGAACAGCCGGTCCTTGTACTCGCGGTTAGTTTTGAAGCTAGGGCTGCCGGGAGCCCAGGTCTGTACCGCTTCCGTCGGGGCATAATTCCCCGCATTACTGTTGTTCTGCATACGTTTTCCTCCACATAATTGTGCGTTAGGCACAAGAGGGGGCGGGAGCCCCCTGCCCCACGCCCGCTGGGTGCCTGGCGGACATGGCGAACGCAAAGGGATTGTGCTCAAGCCCGCGTGCCTGCAGCTGTTTATCTGTGGAACACTATGCTTTTTGTCCATTTTGAAGGGAAAATAATGGACAACTGTAAAAATGGTCCAGCCGTCAAGCCCTGGCTTTCACCGTAGCGTCCAGGCTATCCGTTCCGACCTGCCGCATGTGGTTTCTCGTCCGGTGCCCCTGTCAAAAGATTCACCCAGGCTTATGGAAACATTCCATAAGCCTTGCGGAAACATTCCATAAGCCTTGCGGAAACATTCCATAAGCCTTGTCGAAACATTCCACAAGCCTTGCCGAAACATTCCATAAGCCTTGTCGAAACATTCCATAAGCCTTACGGAAACATTCCATAAGCCTTGCGGAAACATTCCATAAGCCTTGCCGAA
This sequence comes from uncultured Treponema sp., assembly GCA_946410085.1. Lineage (GTDB taxonomy): Bacteria > Spirochaetota > Spirochaetia > Treponematales > Treponemataceae > Treponema_D. The sequence goes on from CAMJZA010000007.1 coordinate 13,728, forward strand.
ACATTCCATAAGCCTTGCGGAATCCTTCCGAACGTTTTACAGATTTTTTCCCGTAAAGCGGCAAAAAATGCCTCTTGTTTACAGACAAAAAGGCAAGAGGTGACTGAATGAAGAATGACACCGGCTTCCCCCGCGGGGAGCCCAAAACCGAAGCCTTTCGAGGAACTGACCTTTCATGACGGCTTCATGTTCGGAATCGTCATGCAGGACAGGGGCTTGCATGCCCGCGGCAGGCGGATGCCGCATACAGTGCAGGAAACAAAAATGCCGGCGACCAGCCCCAGGGGCGGACCGCCGGCATATACTGCAGGGACGGGCGTTTACCGCCCGCCCCGGATGCGCTTACACACGCAAAAGCCTTACTGTGCTAAAGCCCTTATTTAGAAGCCTTCCATGCGTTGTACTGCTTCTGAGCCTCGGCAAGGACACTCTGGTATCCTGCATCGTCAAGCTTCTTCTGGAACTCGGCAATCTTTGCCTTGACGTTCTTGGAACCGAATGCACCGAGCTCAAGGGACTTTCCGTACTCTTCAAAGAGGTTCACGCAGGCAGAATAGGCAGCATCAACGCTTGAGTGATCAAAGCGGAAGCCGGAAGCAACCGTACCGGACGCATTGTTGTTGAAGTCATCGTACATCTCAACCTTGTTGGACGGCTCGTTGACTTCGAGCGTAACGGCCTTGACGGACGTTGACTCCCACGGGCTGTGGCTGTAGGTGGCAGTACCGCCGGTCCTGTCGACCAGTCCGTTCGTGATCACGTAGTCCTTGCCTTCGATTCCGTAGGTATACAGGTTGGCAAGCTTGGTGTCCGTGAAGAGGTAGCCCAGGAAGTCCACGCAGTCCTTGGCGGTCTGCTCGGAGCACTTCTTGGAAACGGCAAAGCAGGAACCGAGCGTCGTCGTAGAGCGGCCCCAGTTCTTCGTCACCTGGGCAAAGTCCTCGGGCTGGTTTCCGTCGCGGCCCTCAGACTCCTTGTTGTTCGGAATTGCGGTCCACCAGTTGAAGAGCCAGTCCTGGGTAAGGCAGGTCTGGGTGTTTGCAATGCCGCCGAGCTCGTCGTCTACGTTGACATAGCCCTTCTCGCCCCATTCGGCCATCATCGTGCAGTACTGCTCGAATTCCTTGGACTGAACCGTGTTCACCAGTTCGTTCGTCTGCTGGTCAACGCCGATCATGGACATGAGGCCGTTGTCAATGCAGTCATAGCGGTCCAGATAGAAGCGGTAGAACATGGCAGTTCCGGCGAAGACGAAGGGATACTTCACCTTGCCGACAGCCTTTGCCATGTAGGGCTCAAGGGCCTTGAGGCGGTCATAGGTCGTCGGTCCGGCATTCTCAATCTTCTTCATGTCAACGCCGCCGATCCTGTCGGCTGCGGAAAGAAGGACCTTAATCATGTAGCCTTCGGCACCTTCCTTGTACACGGGAACGAACATGTCCTTGCCGTCATAGCGGGCAGCTTCCCAGTACCAGGCGGGCATGGAGTTCCACAGGCGCGTTCCGGGCAGGAGGGAAGTCAGGTCATAGGCGGCATTTCCCTTATACAGGTCGTTCGTGCCGATCGTGGCCCACCAGTTTGCCGTCCACAGAAGGTCAACCTCTCCGCCGGCAAGCGCCATGTTGGCCTTGTCGCCGTACTCACCGTTCATGATGTCGCGGATATCCACGACGTAATCTGCACCAAGCTCGCCGAGGCGGGCGTTCATTGCATCCTGAACTGCCGCAACTTCCTTTTCGTCAACGGCGCTCGTGTTGTAGGTTGCCCGGTAAATCTTGATGACCCGCTTGCCGCCGGCAGCAGCAGCTGTAGAACCGGAAGATGAAGCTGCGGAAGCAGAAGCGGAATCCTTCTTTCCTCCGCAGGACACAAACGCAAGCAGGGCCGCCGCAGAAAGCGCAAGGGCCTTCGTCGCAAACAATTTCTTCATATGATAATTCCTCCTATATCATACCATATAACATATAATAACATATAACGCCGCAGCTTCACCGCCCGTGCGGGAAGCAGACGGAACGTTTTTACCACACTCATGCCGGACGGGAGCACCAGCCCCTGCCGGCTTCTGCCGGGGCAGAGCGGCCCCGGCACTAGCCCTTTACGGAACCGACCGTCAGGCCCTTGATGAAGTACTTCTGGAAGAAGGGATAGGCAATGATGACCGGGCCTATGACGACGATAACCGTCGCCATCGTCGCTGAATACTGGGGAATCGTGCCGCCCATCGCCTGCAGGACCACGGACGGGATATTCTTGTTGTTCAGCATCGTCTCAATGGACTTCTGGATGTTTATGAGGAGCAGCTGCAGGGGCTTGCGCGCATTCGTCTCAATGTACAGGTAAGCGTTCTGCCAGTCGTTCCAGTAGGTCGTCGCCATCATGAAGCCGACGGCCGCGAGGGAGGGCTTCATGAGCGGCAGGGTTATCTGGAAGAAGGTGCGGTACTCGCCCGCACCGTCAATCCTCGCCGCGTCCATCAGTTCCTCGGGTATCGAGTTCGCGATGAAGGTTCGCAGGATGATGACGTTCATCGTCGTGACGCAGAGCGGCAGGATGAGCAGGAGCAGGTTGTCCTTCAGGTGATAGGTGGACGTAAACACCATGTAGTTTGCCAGCTGACCGCCGTTGAAGAGCATGGGGATCAGCAGGTAGACGGAAAGCGCCTTCCGCAGGGGGAACTCATGCCGGCTCAGCGAATAGGCGAACATGCTCATCACGAGCAGACCGAAGAAGGTTCCCGCCACGGTAACGAAAATCGTTACCCCGTAGGAAATCCGCAGCTGCTCGCCGAAGCGGAGCACCGCATTCATGCCCGACAGGGACCACTGCGAGGGAAAGTAGGTAAAGCCCGTCGTGCTGATGACCTTTTCTGCCGTAAAGGCGGAAATGATGACGAGGAGAATCGGCAGGGCACAGAATACCGTATACGCCAGGAGGCAGAATCCCAAAATCGACTGTCCCGCATAGCTGACATCGCGCTTCCAGTTTGTCTTTGACATCTCTAGGCCTCCATCAATTAAAAGAGTGCATCGTCAGGGTTCACTTTCCTGACCACGCCGTTGGCAAGGAGCAGGAGCAGGAGGCCGACAACAGACTGGAAGAAGGTGGTCGCAGCGGTAAAGCCGAAGTTCGCATTCTTCATGATCGCGTTCAGGACGTAGGAGTCAATGACCTGCGTCGTATCGTACAGGATGCCCGTGTTGCGCGTAATCTGATAGAACAGACCCGTGTCGGACCGCATGATGCCGCCGACCGAAAGCAGGAGCATGACCGTCGTCATGGGGATGAGGGCAGGCAGCGTGATGTAGCGTATCTGCTGCCACTTGTTGGCGCCGTCTATCTTGGCCGCCTCGTAGAGCGACTGGTCAACGCCCGCAAGCACGGACATGTACAGGACGGACCCGTAGCCGACGGAGTTCCAGATTTTGACGATCGTCAGGATATAGGGCCAGTACTGGGGGCTGCGGTAAAAGGGAATCCTGCCGCCGAGCAGGTTGTTGATGATTCCCGTCCCCGAGCTGATGTAGGCCATGACGATGAACTGGACGGCCGCATACGAGACGAACACGGGGATAATCATGATGGTCTGCATGAACTTGCCGATCCGCTTAAAGACATACTGGTCTATCGCAACGGCAAGCACGATGTTCAGGAAGGTGCCGAGCGTGGTGAAAATCACGTAATACATCAGCGTATTGCGCGTAATGCGGGTAAAGTCACCCCGCGACTGGAAGAGGAAGCGGAAGTTTTCCAGCCCGTTGAAGGGACTGCCCCAGATTCCTTTCGTATAGTCAAACTTCTTGAAGGCAAGGACAAGACCCGCCATCGGGATGTAATTGAAGAAAAGCAGAACCAGGACGGCCGGCAGGGCCATCACAAGGTAAGCCCTGTGTTTCCACGTGTCCTTCAAAAATCGATTCATCGAAACCTCCGCAGGGATTTTAACGAAAACGTTTTAGCTCTCTTTTCCTATGGTATCACAGGCTTCCGAGTCTTGTCAAATTTAAATTGTTTCAGTGCTTTTTTAACCAGTTTTTTTAAGGAAGCAGCCCGGGCATAAAAAAACCGTGTCCTTCCGTCAGACGGAAAAACACGGTCTCTGACCCGCGCGGGAATCGAACTCGCAACCTACAGCTTAGGAGGCTGTCACTCTATCCAATTGAGCTAGTGGGTCAAAACAGCCTGGCGGAACCGGGCCGCCAGGCACTGTATATGCCACAGAAGCCGGAAAAGCTTCTGCAAGCTGCTGTTATTTGTCCTTTGAACGCTCAACGAAGGAACCGTCGCGGGTGTCCACGACAATCTTATCGTCGGTGTTGCAGAACAGGGGAACCTTTACCTCAAGACCGGTGTCCAGGGTAGCAGGCTTCAGGGACTTTCCTGACGTATCACCCTTCACGCCGGGCTCGCAGTAGGTAATCGTCCTCGTCACGTTGACGGGAAGGTTTACGCCGACCGGCTTGCCTTCATAGTAGGTAATTTTGATGTCATACTCATCATCGGGAGAAATGTAGCCCCAGTTGTCACCGAGGTCATCCTTCTCGAGCGGCACGTCATCATAGCTTTCCTGATCCATAAAGTGGAAGGTCGTTCCGTCGATATAGGAAAGCTTCACGTTCTTCTCCTCGAGGTCAACCTCGTCAAACTTTTCGCCGGCATCCAGACCAAGATCCTGCGTTCCACCGGTAACGATATTCTTTACGCGGAGCTTCGTCGTCATTCCCTGGCGACCGGACTTCTGCCCCAGCATCTTCTGAACGATAAACGGTGAACCTTCAAACATGAAAGCCGAACCAACCCTGATTTCATTCGTTGTCAACATACTCTATTTCTTCCATTAAAGAGAATACGCAGAGTATATCGTATTTTTCACATTAATGCAACTGGTTACCCGCATTTTTCCCGCAGGCAGGCGGACTGCCTTGCCGCCGTCAGTCAAACACTCGCACAGCAATAGCATTGCCGTCAGGGTTGCTCTTCGGCGTACTACCGTAGCCAGCAGTTATTGTATCCGAGTAAAGCAGATATACGAATTTGCCATAATGAGGAGTTACATCCGAGTCGTCCTGAGTTGATGCAAAGTATATTCTGTCCATAACGAAAGGACTTGTCTTTCCCAGACTGGTAAAGGCCGCATCTACCGCAGTCCCGTTTGTACGAAGGCTCAAAAGTTCATTAAGGGCAGGCAAATACCAGCCGCTTGTGAAGCCCGGCACACTGTACGACCTGCAATAAGCAAATGCCGGATACTTAGCCTCGCTGTAGTCGGACAGACCCGCAATCTCGTCTGTACCCGCAATCTGCTCTGTATTTGTTTTGCCGTCCTCAAAGCTTGTGGCATAAGTCCTAACAGGGTATGCAATTGTACCGTCGTCACACCAGCACTTGCCCATTCCGACGTTCAAGCCCACGCCCTTCTTGTTCGCCGCATCAAAGATGACCGCAACCGCGGCATTTTTCTGTTCGTCGGTCAGTGTCGCAGTACAGGCTTCTGCGCTGCCGTCTGAAAACACGATGTCACCGACGGCATCAGGCGTGGTCTTGCTTCCAGTGAGTCTGCATACTTTTACCCAGAAGTCTCTGTATACACCGGTTTCGCTGTCCGTCATGGTTACTTTATATTTCTGACCTGCTGTCGGGATGGAAGCATACGTAACGGTTGAAGCGATTGTGATTGCCGGTGAATCCGTATTACTGCCGCTTATGGTCAGGTTTCCGTCGGAGTTTGAGTCCGTACTCATCGTACCGATGTAGTCGCTTATGGTCAGATCGATGCACGTCAGCTCGCCGTCCGTCGAATCAAGTACAAGCATAAAGGGATCCGCTTCCGTTCCTGCCGGTTCTGGAGCTCCCGTTGCGCGACCGCCGGATACGGTATACGCAAAGTCAAGCTGTGCCTTGAACGTGATGCTGCGCGAGCTGAAATTCGTGCTGTTGAACGTAATCGGGAAGTCCGCTTCCTTGTAAAGGGTTCCGGTTGCCTCATCTTCAAATGCAACGACTGAGCGATTGGACGGAATCGGAACGGCGTACCCGGAAGCAAAAGTGGCTGCCGCATCAGTGAAAGCGAGTGTTCCGCCGGAATCAACCGGCCCCCGGGCAATAGTGCCTCCTGCACCGACATGGTTCTTAAGGAAATACGTGTATTTGTTTTTGAGCGTAAATGCGATGGTATGCTCTTCCGTGCCGATCTTAACGTTGACGCTGACCGCTGTATCGTCGGCAAACCAGACCGGGGCAGTTCCGCCTGGAATGCCGACGCTCACCGTGTATGTTTGGGGATTAGACGCATCCTGCACCGGCGGGTCGATGTTCAGCAGGGCACTTGAGGGCGTCAGCAGCGGCGTTTCCGTCGCACCGGTAATGGTTATGGTCGCAAGGTCTGCGCTGCTTGCAGTCGCCGTCAGCACCGTCCTGTCGGCTGTTGCACGGGTCCAGGCCTGGCGGTAGAGCGTGATGTCCGCAGAGCTCCCCTCTTTTACCTCCAGATTCTTACTGCCGCTGTAGATGACAGTTCCGTCCGCAGCCCGGACAATCAGCTCGATGGCGACCGTACTGTCTGTTTCGACCGGGGGGACTTCAAAGCGGACGTAGCCGTCCGCGTCCGCGCTCTTGGTTTCCGAAAAGGCAATGCCGCTGCCCGTAATCGTGAGGGTCACCGTACCGTTTGCAGGGAGTCCCAGGTCCGCTGCGGACATGCTGACGGTTTTCGTCCGGGAAGCGGGATCCGCCTGGGTTACCAGCTGTATGATTTTGGTGGAGTTACCCGCATTGGAAAAGTTCCAGAGGTCTTGGGCGGTAAAGGTCTCCGATGTGCCGCTCGCTGCGGTTGTATTTGTATTACCAGTGTTACCCCCCCCATACCCTGATTATAGACTTCGCCACCGCCGTCATGCGAACCGCCGTTGCCGTTGCAGGAGCTCAGCCCCAGCGTGCATAGTAAGAAAAGAGAAAAGAAAAGAAGAGAAGCGGCGCCCCGGCGTCTTCCTGAGGCAGCCCGCCGTCCTTCCGTACTTTGTCCCTGTCCGCTCCTGCAGTCTGTCATACCGTACTCCCTACTGTCCATGCACACCGCTCATCCACCTATGGGGCCGGGACCGGCTGCGGCACAATGTGCCCCCAACAGCGCCTCCCCATGCCTTACTGTCTGCGTATAGCCGTGTAAGTATAGCAGACAAACCGCTTTTTGTCAGCTACAGAGAGAGTGTGCTATATCCGAATCGTGACAGAAACATGCCGTATCAAGGGTTCAGGGAAGTCAGGTAGGCCAGCAGGTGAGCGGCGAGGTCGCCGTTGGCAATGAGCGAAGCGGAGAAAGCGGCAAAGCAGGGAGCCTTCCGCTCCCCTTCCCGCAGGAAGCGGAAGGCCAGTTCTGCCAGCCGCCGGTCCTGCCAGCCGGATTCCGCCAGATGCGTCAGCAGGCCGGGGCAGAGGGCAGCGACGGCTTCCGCGGCTTCGGCAGAGTCTGCGGCGCTGCCCCCCGCGGCAGCGGCACCGGCTGCCTTACCGGCATCAATACCGGCATCACTATTATCAATATTATAGAGCAGAAAGAGCTCCGCCAGCAGGGAAAAGTCATCCGGCGCAAAGAAGTCCCGCATCCGCTCCAGCAGGGCGGCGACCTTGACCAGATGAAAGGCTCCGTCCTGCCGGTAGGCCTGCCACAGGAAGGGGCGGGAAGCGAGGCAGGCGCGGGCAAAGGACTCCTCTCCCCGCACAAAGGCGACATCACAGGAAACGAGCAGGGCATCCCAGAGTTCCTGGTCAAGCCGGGGCAGTTCCACGAGGGGGAAGGGAGCGCCGGCAGTTCTGCCTGCAGTACCGGCGGCAGCACATTCCGTACAGGCGGCCTTAAAGGAGGCCGCCCCCTGGCCCGGGGCGAGATACACCACAGGCTTCCCCCCTTCCGCATGAAAACGTTCAAGGGCCCGCACGAGGGGGGTAAAATCCTTCTCATAGGAAAACACGAGGATATTGCAGGCGGACGGGTCAAGCAGACCGGACTGCCCCGCAAGCCCTCCGGCTTGCCCGGCAAGCTGCCTGCGGATTCGTTCCCGGGCTGTCTCCCTGCCGGCAAGCAGGTCCATGAAGCCCCGTTCCAGCAGAAGGCCGCCCGTCCGGGGCGTAAAGCCCGGCATGAAGTTCACCTTTTTCACGGACGCCGAGCGGGTTCCGCTTTTGAGCAGGTGAAAGTCTTCCGCCCAGGCTTCCGCCGTCAGGTATTCCAGATTGATGATGCGGGCAGTCTGGCCTTCGGGAAGGCCTCCGCCAAAGAGATAGGCGTCCAGCCAGTCCGGGCGGCCGCACTGAAAGCATTCTATGACCAGCCTGACCCCGTGCGACCGGCACCAGGCAGCACACTGTTCCGCCGCATTCCAGTCCAGTACGTCCCAGCCGCAGTAACGCTGGAAGGCTTTGGACGCATCCAGTCCGGGCGCCATGTACGAGAATGCGGTCAGGTCGCTCACGGCCAGCGCGAGGCGGAGGGAGGGGTCCAGCGCGGAAAGGGCGCGGGCAAGGCGGTAGACAAAGCCGATGTCGCCGTAGTTGTCCACGACCCTGCAGAGGATGAGGATTTCCACAATGGGCATACTATAGCCCGCAGGGATTCTGCAGGTCAATGGCCGCCGGGACGGCACTGCGGCATGACAGGGGAGCCGCAGCCGGGCTCAGGGACCACCGTTAATCGTTATGGTAATCGGGCCGGCCGGGACGCTGGATTCATATTCGGGGTCGTTCGGGTCTATAGCCGTAACGACGGTAATCGTGTGGGTACCCCAGCCGCCCGTTTCGTCAGCACCACCCAAAGTACAGCTACAGGAGGCACCAGGAGCTGTCCCAAAGTTCCCTGTGACTGTGGGAAAAGGAGAATCATCGACGTAAATCGAGAACTTGAACTTCTTGTCTGCAGGAACGCTCGGAGCCGTCCAGGTAAAGGGAACACGGACATCGTTTACATCAACTCCCTCGAAGTTGAAAATACCGGGAGTCGTCGCGGAAACACTGCCGCCACCGCCATTCACATAGGGGGTATTGAGTGTAAGCCCGGTCGGTGCGTCCAACCGGATGCGCGGCTTCAGGTCAAAATCAACCCATTCCATATCACCGGAAATGCCCGCACAGCGAGGCTGACAGGTCACGTTACATGAGGTCTGGCTTGGCGGAACGGCGGTAGCGAAGGTGCTGATGCCGACATTCTCAGTTGCCGATGTTCCGGCAGTAGCAGACCAGAGGAATTCCGTCCCCGAGGGGAAATCCGGTTCCCCATCGTTGCGATTAACGGTAAACGTGAGCGACTTGCTCAGGTCTGTGGTTCCCACGAGGAACACCCTGCTGGTTGCGGTGGAACCCGACGCCTCGTTCAGACCGGAACCTGCGCTGACGCTGACGGTGAATTCCGGTATGACAAGCAGGAAGGCGGAGAGGGTCGTCGTCTGTGACACCGAAGAAAGGCCGGTGTAGGTCAGTTCGCAGGTCACCGTCCAGCTTCCGGCACTGTTTTTATGGCCTGCAAAGCCGGTGAGGTCCGACAGGCTTACCGTACAGGTGTTGCCCGTCGTGCTGTCATAGGAGAATGAGCTGCCGGTAATGGACCAGCTGTACTTCATGCCGGTTACCGCAGTACCGGAGGTAACAGCCGTCAGCGTAAAGCTTCCGCTTGAGGCATTCGCAAAGGCGTAGGTGTCGCCCGAGAAACTCGTATTGTCCGCCGGAGCGCAGCCTGTGATGGAACTTGTCTGTATCAGGGTGATGCTCGGAAGCACAAGGGCGCGGCCGGACATGGAGCTGTCACCACCCCCCGTCACGGGGGCCGCCGCACGGGCATTGCTTGCCGTGCAGGTGACCGTCCAGTCTGCGGTGACCCCTGCTGTAGTAAGCCCCAGGGCTTCCAGCGTTTTGGTTACGTTCATGCCCTCGGCAGTGTACGTGCTGCCGCCCGTTCTCGAAATGCTCCACGAAAAGCTGGTTCCGGCGGGGAAGAAGCTTTCCGCTTCCACGACCTTGAAGGTGAAGGAGCCGCCGTAGGTGGAATAGAAGGCGTAGTCTGTGCCGCTGCTGTTCTCGCCGTTCTTGCTGTTTGCGATTATCTGTACGGTGAAGGCCGGGATTGTCACCGGCGGACCGATGATGACGTCCGTGCTCGCGCTTGCAGTCTTGGCCTCCCCCGCGATGTCGGTATAGGAGACGGTCACGGTGAAGGTCCTGGTCTGCTCAACAGTCGGGGCAGCAGGGCCGATCAGTTCGTTCCAGCTGCGGGTAATGGAGGGGCCGGAGTCGGAGAGGGGACTGGAATCCAGTTCCCAGGCATAGCTCAAGGCAGTACCGGCCGGTGCGTCCTCCAGACCGGATATGCTCAGCGTCGTCGTCTCAGAAAGCTTCGTGCTGTCGTAGGCAAAGCCGTCGGGACTCGCCGTCAGGGAAATGCTTGCGGGCAGGGTCCAGAACAGGCGGTAGAGGGGCAGGTTTATATCCAGCCAGTCGTCGGAAAGGGTCTCCTGACTGCTGCCGGAATAGAGGACCGTCCCGGAAGCATTTGCGACGGACAGTGCCACCGTAATCGTAATCCCGCTGGGGGTGGCAGGAATGACAAAGGTAACGCTACCGTCCGCAGCTGCCCGCACCGTCCCGGAAAAGCTGACGCCGCCCGAGATGGTCAGCGTCGCAGTGCCCCCGGCAGGAAGCCCTATGTCATTTGCATGCAGGACGATGGTCTGCGTTTCCGCCATCGCCTGATTCGTGCTGAACAGTTCGACAACCCGGTCTATTTCGCCCGTGTTCGAATACTTCAGGAGCTCTCCGGCGGTAAACTGGTTCCGGCTGTCCCCGCCGGTTGCATCAGCCGTACCCGAGTTACCCCCCCCCTCACCCGGGGTATAGACAGCTCCCCCGCCGTCATGCGACCCGCCGTTTCCGTTGCAGGAAAGGAAGCACAGCATGGCTGTGAGGGACACGATGAACAGCGGCCGGACAAAGCGCGACAAAAGGCAGATTTTCAGCATTCTACCAAAAGAGTAACGGCTGTTCCCCTCCCTGTCAAGCTGGAAAGGCAGAGGAAGCTTTACACGGCCCGTTTTTTCCTATACAATCGGCGTGGGTGGAGATTTTAGTGAAATACCCGGCCAGAAGCGTATCATTCCTGCTGTTCCTCATCCTCCTGCACACCGCAGGGCTTTCTGCACAGGAAGCGCCGTCATCATGGTCCGGTACCCCGCACTACAGGCGGGACGGGGTGGACATGCAGCTGGAAGGGACGGTCGTGGCAAACACCGGGCAGGGCTGGGAAAGCTACTACGTTGCCGTGCAGCCCTATTTTCAGCTGGACACGACGCACATCACCGCCTATACCGGCATGCAGCTCACGAGCGGAACCTTTGACCTGACCGGCGGCCTGTCCGTGTACCCCTGGGTCTGGAAGCTGGCGAAAGTGGGCTTTGCCGGCCGCTACAACCTGAACTACTACAACGACATCAGCCTGACGAACAACTTTCTGCTGGGAGCAGCCGCCGAAGTTCGGCCCCTGAGCTGGATCGGGGCAAAGGCGTCCGTCTCAGCCCTCTTCAAAAGCCGGTCCATCTTTGCCATCGACCGCACCCAGCCCTACCTGTACGATCTCTGCCAGGCATTCAGCGTGGAACTGGACTTTTACCTGCCCTGGGACATAACGACCTACATTTCCGTTGCCTCCTACGAGCGCTACCGCTACATGGTCGCCGTCGCACCGTCCTTTACGCTCGGGGCGACAAAGCAGCTGCCGCGGGACTTTTACGCGGGCATCGAGGCAGCCGTCCGCTATACGGACTTCTTTACGGCCTCCGCATTCTACGACAGCTGTGAAATCCGGCTCACGGGAGGATGGAAATTTTGAAAAAAACTTCTATTATATCAGCTGTATCAGTTATATCCATACCAGCGGCATCACCGGCAGCAGGGAGGATGCCGCGGCGTGCAGGCACGCTTGCGGGAGCCCTCGCCCTGCTCCTGCTTGCCGCCTCCTGCAAGCCGATCGAACTGGGCTTGTACAAGGTTCTCGGCCACGGTCCGACCGTCAACGACCGGATTGACGATCTGGATGACGTCCCCGGACCTGCGAACAATGTCCTGTACGACGGAAAGTTTTCGTTCATCGTCACCTCGGACGTGCACTTCGGGAACAAGGGCGCGAGCTACGCGCGCGACGATGCAGCCTTCTATGCGAAAGTGCTGGAACTCAAGAACACGATGGCCGTTCCGCCGTCCTTCACGGTCTGTGCCGGTGACGTCATAGAAAACGGCGATCAGGAGGACGAGTGGGAGGACTACCAGACCTGGTGCCGCACGCTGGAAGCCCTGCTCGGCAACAAGGTCTACACGACGACCGGCAACCACGACCTGTACAACGACGGCTGGGACTACTTTGAAGACTATACCTACCCCGGCACGGGTTTCTTCCGATTCGCGGTCGCAGGCTACCGCTTCTACTTCCTCGACTCCGGTTCGGCTTCCCTGGGTTCCAAGCAGTACAAGAAGTTCAGGGATGCAGCCGAGGCAGACCCAAGCCCAAAAATCGTCTGTACCCACTACCCCGCCTACGGAACGGCGCAGTTCTTCCAGAACTACTACACCATGCAGAACACCGAAGAGGCCGATACCCTCATCAGCTTCTGCACGAACAATAATGTCAAGCTCTATCTTTCAGGCCACATGCACGAGCAGCACGAGAACGACCTGGGAAAATTCACCGAACTGGTCATCCCCTGCTACGCCGTCTACCACAAGTTCGCCGTCGTAACCGTCGACACCGCCGCCCAGACCGAGAGCTGGACCTTCGTCTCCTACTGAGTACCGGCGGGGCAATGCTTCACGCCCGGAGGGACACTGCCCGTCGGGCCCCTGATTCAAGCCCGTTGCCCCCAGCTTCACGCCCGTCAGGCCGTTCCCGGTGCGGATAACAAACAATTCTTGCCAATATCCCCGTATGTCGCTATAGTATACGGTATGAAGCTGTATACGTTCAAACAAGTCATACTGACCGCCGTCCTTTCGGCAGCAGTTTCCGCCGCCCTCGTGGCGGTCATATACAAGACCGTCCTCCCCGCAGCCGCCCGCCTGCAGCAGGGTGACGGCAGCAAGGGGACTGAGACAAGCGCAGCACAGGAGCCTGATTCTGCAGGCCCGTCCCTTGAAGACAGCATTGCCAGCGAAATAGACATTGACGATGTGTCCGGTGCGGAATTCGTGCTGGAAACGAACAGCCCGGTCCTGCAGGTGTCGGGCGACAGCAAGGACTACACGCAGGACGAGTTCCAGAACATTTCGGTCTACGAAAAATGCAATGAGGCAGTCGTCAACATCACGACCCAGGTCATGGGCTACAACTGGTTCTACGAGCCGGTCGTAACGTCAAGCGGTTCCGGGTCCGGTTCCATCATCGACAAGCGGGGCTACGTGGTCACGAACGTCCACGTCATAGAGAATGCTTCGACCATCACGATATCGCTCGCCGACGGAACGAGCTACGAGGGCCGCGTCGTCGGGCAGGACAAGGAGTGCGACATCGCCGTGCTCAAGTTTGACCCGCCGGAAAGCGTGGAACTCAAGACGATTTCCTTCGGCGACAGCAGAAACCTCAAGGTGGGCCAGAAGGTCATCGCGATCGGCAACCCCTTCGCCCTTGAGCGGACCATGACGGTCGGCATCATCTCGGGACTGGGCCGCCCGATTCAGGAAAGCGACAACGTGATTATCCGCGACATGATCCAGACCGATGCGGCAATCAACCCGGGCAACTCCGGCGGCCCCCTGCTGGACAGCCAGGGGCGGATGATCGGCATAAACACGATAATCTATTCCAACTCGGGTTCATCGAGCGGCGTCGGCTTTGCCATCCCCGCCGCGACTGCCCGCCGCGTCGTCAATGACCTGATGAAGTACGGCAAGGTGAACCGCGGCGTCATGCAGCTCTCGCTCATCCAGAACACCGCCCGCATTGCAAGCTACGCAGGCTACGGCGTCAGCACCGGCATGATCGTCAGCCGGGTCGCACGGGGCAGCGCAGCGGAAAAGGCGGGCATCCGCGGCGGCAGCAAGGCCGTCCAGTATGGCCGCTGGAACACGACGACGATTTACCTGGGCGGTGACGTCATCACCAAGATAAACAACATCAGCGTCGCCAAGCTTGCCGACTACTACAGTGCGCTCGAGGACAAGAAGCCCGGCGACACCGTGACCGTCACGGTCTGGCGCGACGGCAAGTACGTCGAGCTCAAGGTCGTCCTGGAAGCCTACAGCGACAGCTCCACGTCCGCATCGTCTTCCAAGAGCATCTAGTCCCGCCGGGAAACGGCCCTGCCATACCGCAGGGCACCGTCCCGCCGGAAAGGACCCGGGCGGGCGTTGCACGGTTCGTCCCGGACCGGACAGCGCGCGGTTCGTCCCGGCCTGACGGCCCTGCCCCGTCACTGGGGCGGGCGTTGCTTTTTTGTTGATTTTTTACCCCGTTTTCAGTATGCTGTCTCCTAGGCTGCACAGGGCAGCCCGCTATTTACACGGCAGACAGAGAATTTCGAGACACAAAAAGAGGAAACAAGATGGGTTTACGCCTTTTCAATACGATGGGACGCGAAATGCAGGATTTCGTGCCGATTACGGAAGGCTTTGCCGGCTTCTACGGCTGCGGCCCCACCGTCTACAACTACGCCCACATCGGCAACCTGCGGGCCTACGTCTTTCTGGACACGCTTGACCGAACGCTGACCTTCCTAGGCTACGATAAAAAGCACGTGATGAACATCACCGACATAGGCCACCTGACCGGAGACTCGGACGAAGGCGAGGACAAGATGCTTAAGACCGCACAGGAGCGGCACGAGAGCGTGCTGGAAGTGGCACAGTTCTATACGGACGCCTTCCTGTCCGACATAGACAGCCTGAACATCATCCGCCCGGACGTCATCTGCCGGGCGACCGACCACATACCGGAGATGATTGACCTCATCAAGCGGATTGAGGCAAACGGACACACCTACATGGCGGGCGGCAACCTCTACTACGACGTGTCCACCTACCCCCGCTACGGCGACCTCGCCGGGCTGGACATGGACAAGCTCAAGGCGGGTGCCCGGATCGACATTGACCGGAACAAGCGCAGCCCCTACGACTTCGTCCTCTGGTTCACCAAGAGCAAGTTCGAGAATCAGGCCATGAGCTGGGACTCTCCCTGGGGACGGGGCTATCCCGGCTGGCACATCGAGTGCTCGGCAATGAGCATGAAGTACCTGGGCGAGCACTTTGACATCCACACGGGCGGCATTGACCACATCCCCATTCACCACACGAACGAGATTGCCCAGAGCGAGGGCGCGACCGGCACAAAATGGGTCAACTACTGGCTGCACAACGAGTTCCTCGTCGTGGCAAAGGATTCGAAGGGGGTGAAGGATTCCGGCGATTCTGAGGGCGGCGCAAAAATGTCCAAGTCTTCCGGTAACTTTCTGCGCCTTCAGACGTTACTAGATAAAGGTTTTTCTCCGCTGGACTACCGCTTTTTCCTGCTCGGCACCCATTACCGCAAGCAGATTTACTTCAGCGATGAGGCAATGACGGGCGCAAAGAAGGGCCGCGAGGCTCTCGTACAGCGGATTGTCCGCCTCGCACAGAACGCAGGAAAGGATACGCTTGCAGGTCTGGCCGATAAAACGTATGCAAAAGGGGAAGCGGCCGGCCTGACCGGTCTGTCCGGAAAGGCAGCCGAATACCTGAACGGCTTCCGCGCCGGAGTGGAAAATGACCTTTCGACCCCCGTCGCCCTGAGCCAGATACAGAAGGCGGTCAAGGACTCTTCCCTTGCTCCGGCGGAAGCGCTGGAACTGGTCGCGAGGATGGACAGCGTGACGGGCCTGAATCTGCTGAAGTCCGCCCTCGAAGCGGAAACGGCAGCGGCAGCAAGCCTCAGGACGGATGCCGCCGCCGGTACGGGAGCAGGCAATCCGGCTTCTGCCGGAAGCAGCGCCGCAGACCCCGAGGCAGCCGAAATCGATGCGCTCGTGGCAGAACGGCAGCAAGCAAAGGCCGAAAAGAACTTTGCCCGGGCGGACGAGATCCGCAGGGAGCTTGCCGGCAGGGGCATAACGCTGACGGACACCCCGAACGGCCCCGTGTGGAAGCGGGCCTGACGAAACGAAGCAAAGAAATAAAGGATTTCTTAGAAAATCTAAAGAACTTTCTTAGAAATCTGTAACTGAAAGAGGACAATGTGGGTTCTATAGACAAAGAAGCGGCAGAAAAAGCTGAAATACACTGCGCTGATTCAGCCGACTTCAAGAGGCTTTACGATGCGACGATGAGCCTGCTGTTCAAGATTTCTTTCCGAATCGTGAACGACGAGGAGGCCGCAGAAGACCTGGTACATGATTCCTTCATCAAGGCAAACGAAAAGGAACTGGTGTTCCCGACGCTTGATGATGCGAAGTTCTGGTTGATTCGGGTCGTAAAGAACGCTTCGCTTAACTATGCCAAGCGCAAGGTCAGGGAAGCAAAGGCTTACCACAAGGCTCTCTACGAGGGCCGCCAGGAAATGGAAAGCGGTGAGACTGAGCTTCTGAAGAAAGAGACCATTGAGAAGGCAAAGGAAGCGCTGGAAAAGCTGCCGCCGAAATTGCGTGAAGTACTGGTACTTCGGGAATACGGCGGCATGAATTACAAGGAAATCGGAAAGATCCTGGGCATCACGGAAGGAAACGTGAAAGTCAGGGTTTTTAGAGCCAGAGAGCAACTATTGAAGTATATAGGAGAAGAAGATGTTTACCTGTCCTAACAAAGACCTGCATTCAGTGTACCTTGACGGAGAACTTTCAGCCGAGTACAAGGCAAAATATGAGGAGCACGTAAAGAACTGCCCCAAGTGTCAGGCTGCACTCAAGAAGCTCGAGGCTGCCCGTGACCTGCTCAAGGCCGACAGCGAGACGATTACGATGAGCGAGCGCGACATGGCATCCAGCTTTGAGCGCCTCCAGTCACGCCTCTCCTATAAGAAGATCCTGAAGCCGCTCACGATGAGCGACGGTGCAAAGAGCGTTTTCAAGGACGTGCTCGTCGGTGCATCCGCAGCAGCAGTCATCGCCGCCGTCATACCGGCAAAGACGAAGACCGTCATCCAGCAGGTTGCCCAGTCCGACTTCAAGCCGGTTGCCCGCATGACTTCGCTCGACATGCCGGCGGAAGTCCAGGTTGAAGGCTCCGTCACTCCTGCAAGTGTCGTCGGCTTCCTCGCAGACGAGAACACCCGGGCACTTTCCCGCGCACAGTACACGGGCGAGTCCCTGCCCCGCACTGCAATGCCCTTTGACGCATCGGTACTTGCAAGCAGCCCTGAAGTCGATGTCGCAGCACCTGTCCTCGGAACGACCGTTGCCATCCCTCATGCCGCACCCGCACTGACCAGCTACGACGTATTCCTGCCGGTCGAAGCCGAAGATGCAAAGGCAAAGGAGAAGCAGTCCGGTTTTTTTCTCCATCTGTCGTCGCCTCTCTTTACCATTGATATAGAGAAAAAAGAGTAGTTCGACGTGGGCTTTTTCAAGTCTTACTTAAGGCTCCTGAGAACCAAAGCGTCTGTACGTTTTGGTTCTTTTTTTTCCATAGTCATCCTCGCCATAGCCGCAAGCTGGTTTTTCGGGCTGGAAAACCTGAAAAGCAGGAAAGCGGTCATTACGGGCATTGACCCGGCCATCGGTTCCAGCGAGGAACTTATGACGATTAGCGGCGAAAACTTCGGGGACACGCAGGAAGAATCCTACGTCAGCATTGCGGGCTTCCGCGTTACCTCAAGCCACTACGTTTCCTGGAGCGACCGGGAAATCAGGCTGCGCATCCCCTACAACGTGCAGGACGGGCTGGTCAAGGTCATCACCCGGCGGGGAGAGTCCGAACCGTCCTTCTTCGCAAACCGCTCAAACATCCCCGAAAGCGTCCGCGCTGACCTGCAGAACAGCCTCCCCCTCATTTCACGGATTGAACCGGAAGAAGCAGCCCCCGGGGACCTGATAACCATAAAGGGGTCCAACTTCGGCGTTTCCCGCTACAGTTCCGACATCCTGTTTACGGCAAACCGGGAAAACGAGCCGTCTGCAACGATTGCGGCATCGTCCAGCGAATACCCCTGGAACTACTGGAGCGACAATGAAATACGCGTCCGTGTTCCCGACGGGGCTGCGACCGGGGTCATTCTGGTCAGGACCGCAAAGGGAACGAGCCGGGGGGCTTCCTTCAAGGTTTCCTTTGCCGCCGGAAAAAAGGCCTACCGCGACAAGCGGAGTTATGTCGTTCAGACCGCCCTCGACATAGAGAACGAGCAGGATGCCCCGCTCGGCGAAATTACCCTCTACATGCCCCGCCCCGCCCTCTCGGCAGCCCAGCCGTCTGCCGTCTACCGGGAAGTCAAGCCTGACGCCCTCATAGACAACGACAAGGACGAAATCATCTTCCGGACCCGGGAGATGGCAGGGAAAGGCGGCAAGCAGTCCTTTTCCGCCAGTGCGGTCATAACGGTCTACGGCGTGGAATCGAGCATCAACGAAAAGAAGATTGCCGCCTACTCCACCGAAACCCTGAACCTCTACAAGTCCTACCTGGCCGCAGACCAGCAGATTCCGTCAGACCGGCAGGAAATCACGGAACTGGCGGCGGCGGTAACCGGCAAGGAGAAGAACCCCTATAAAAAGGCCCGGCTGCTCTACGACTCCATGCGGGAAAACTACAAGCTGCAGGCAACGCTGCGGACCGGCATGGCAGACCCGATTGACCTGCTCAAGCGGAAGTCGGGCGACTGCTTTGACTTCGCCGCCGTCTATGCGGCCCTCTGCAGGAGCGCAGGCATCGCAGCCGTTCAGGTGACCGGCGTCGTCATTGACAACAAGGGGGACAGCCACACCCACAGCTGGACGGAACTGTACCTGGAAGACTTCGGCTGGTTTCCGGTGGACCTTTCCCTTGCCTGCGGCCTCAAGTACAACGGCTTTCCCGAACGGGAGGACTGCGAGGCATACTACTTCGGCAACATGGACAACCACCACATTGCCTACAGCAGGGGCATCAAGACGATCAAGTCGTCCCTGTCCAACACGAGGCTTGTCCGCCGGCCGCGGAGCTATGCCCTGCAGACCCTCTGGGAAGAGTCAACGGCACGGGAAGCAAGCTACAGTTCATACTGGACGGATCCGATAATCAGCGGAATTTATTAGGGCTGCCCGGAAGCGAACCGCGTTTCCAGACGGCCCGATTAACCCCATTACAGGAGCTATACGATATGCAGACAAAAGTATTGAGTGTGGGCGGTTCAATCATCGCACCTTCAGAGCCGGATACGAACTTTCTCGAACAGTTTTCAAAGATGGTCATTGACTGGCTGAACACGAACAGCGAAACCCGCCTTATCCTCGTCGCAGGCGGCGGCGGACCGGCACGGATGTACCAGGGAGCCTTCCGCGACCTGCAGGGCAAGCTGCAGGGAATCGGGTCAAAGAAGCTCTACGAGAGCGAGACGGAAGTAAATGCGGCAGCCGACTGGATCGGCATTATGGCAACGAGAATCAACGCCCAGCTGCTCAAGGCGGCATTCGGCTCCCTCTGCTGCCAGAACATCGTCATTGACCCGACCAAGGTGACGGACTTCACCGACCGCATCCTCGTCGCGGCAGGCTGGAAGCCGGGCTTCTCGTCCGACAACGACGCCGTCCTGCTTGCGGAACGCTTTGGTGCGACGACCGTCGTCAACCTGTCGAACATCGAGAAGGTCTACACCGACGATCCCCGCAAGAACCCGGACGCAAAGCCGCTCGACAGCATTTCATGGGCGGACTTCCGCAAGATGGTCGGCGACGAGTGGGTACCGGGCAAGAACTGCCCCTTTGACCCCATCGCAAGCAAGAAAGCCGAGGCACTGGGACTCACCGTCATCTGCGCCTCCGGGCATGACATCAAGAACATCCGCGCCATACTGGACGGAAACAACTATACAGGAACGACAATACGATGATGACAGACAGCATTCCATGCAGGCCCCCCCGCTGCAGCCGGCTTCCCCTTCCCGAAGCAGCAGCCGGCCGGGCATTTCACCGGCTCCGGGCCTTCGCCCTTATCCTCATTGCCCTGATACTGACGGGCTGTGTTACGCCGGGCGGCAGGACAGGACAGTACTGCGAGCGGACCCTCGCCGAAGCAGGCGTCAAGAACGCAAAGCAGCTCGTCAATTTTTTCATGGCGAATAACCCCGATGCAGACCGGAAGCAGGTTACCCGGCTCGCCAAGTATTACATCAGCGAAGCACGGACCGAAGGCATCAACAGCGACTGTGCCTGGGTACAGATGTGTCTGGAAACCGGCTGGCTCAAGTTTACGGGACTGGTCAAGCCCGAAATGCACAACTACTGCGGACTCGGCGCAATCAGCGCGGAGCAGCCGGGCGTCAGCTTTGCAAGCGAGCAGCTGGGGGTCCGGGCGCACATCCAGCACCTGCACGCATACGCAACACCGGAAAACGTGCGGCTCGTGAACGAGCTGATTGACCCCCGCTATAAATGGGTCCTTCCCCGGGGCAAGGCGCCCACGGTCAGGGAACTTGCCGGAACCTGGGCCGCAGATCCCGAGTACGGCAGAAAGCTTGAGGGCCTGCTGGCCCGTCTGGAAAAGTTCTAGGGCAATTAAAAGCTACGGACATTTCCCCGGATTTGCGGTATACTGAGAACAGAATGCTGCTGTCCGGGGACATCCCGGGTTGCCCACTCTCCCGAAACACAACAAGATTTGCTTCGTCCCGCAAGAGCCTACGACACAGCCCCAGGCAGGCTGTCACAGGCTTATGGAGAGGAGCAAACAAGAATCTCAGAAAGTCATAACACAGATGTTTTAATCGTCCATCCAGGAGGAATTTATTTCTACCACTTTTCCATCCTCGAAATAGACATAGAGCACATACCAGGCGAAATCACCAAAGAAACAAGCCCCATCCTCCGTAAAACTCATGCAATTATTGTGTTCCCAAAGGGGCTTGCCGACCAAGCTCAAAACTTCATCCCGTCCCATACCGATTTTGAGTTGCGGAACATTATAGGGATTGAAAGTTTCCGAATGACCTGTGTCAATCAAAGGAGCATAAATGCACTGTGTTTCACACCCGGTAAGGGAAAATGAAGAAAAAACGAATAAGATTACAAACAGAGGAATTTCCAGAAACAAGAATATAAATCCCAAACCTGTGAAAAGAGATTTTCGTAGTATTACAGCGGAAATGACAAACGCAACGAAACTGAGGCCCATTGTAAAATCGACGAAATATTCAGGGAAGCTGTATCCGCTGAATGCATTCCCGCATATAGCGGCTATAAGCTCCTTATCCCGTGTCAAATATGAAACAGTTCCAAAAATCAAACCAAAGAAAGCAGAAAGAACAAACCCAATGACAATAAAAGCAAAGAACGCTAAGAATTTTAGCAGAAGTCTTTTTCCGACGGATTTAACAGTGGACTTCATCAAGTGCTTTTCCCCATCCACATCTTACCATGGCAGAAGCGGGAAATCAACGCCCGCTCCATTTTCCGCCCATCCCCCCCTCATCCTCCGCCCGCCGGACTGTCTGCCGCCCCGTCCTTGCAACTTGCCCCGCATTCCAGTATCATAGCGCTATGAACGAACTGCTACTGAAATACGGGGTTAATCCCAACCAGAAGCCCGCGAGGGTCTTTGTGGAAAGCGGCGACCTGCCCATCACCGTGGTGAACGGGCGGCCCGGATATATAAACCTGCTGGACGCACTCAACGGCTGGCAGCTGGTCAAGGAGATGAAGGAGGCGACGGGACTGCCGTCTGCAACCTCATTCAAGCACGTGTCCCCCGCCGGAGCTGCCTGCGGCAAGCCCCTTTCCCCCACATTGCGGAGCATCTATTTCATTGAAGACGGACTGGAGCTTTCACCGCTCGCCTGTGCCTACGCCCGCGCACGGGGAGCCGACCGGATGTCCTCCTTCGGAGACTTCATCGCCCTGTCCGACACCTGCGACCGTGCAACCGCACTCCTCATAAAGAAGGAAGTCTCCGACGGCATCATCGCCCCCGGCTACGATGCGGACGCGCTTGAAATCCTGAAGGCAAAGAAGAAGGGCGGCTACTGCATCATCCAGATTGACAAGGACTATACGCCGCCTGAGATTGAACGCAAGATGGTCTTCGGCGTGAACTTTGAGCAGGGCCATAACTTCATCAGGCTCGATGCAGACTGCCTCAAGAACATCGTCACGAAGAACAAGAACCTGTCCAAGGAAGAAATCGACAACCTCCTCGTTTCGCTGATTATCCTCAAGTACACACAGTCAAACTCCGTCTGCTACGTCAAGGACGGGCAGGCCATCGGCATCGGGGCCGGACAGCAGAGCCGCATCCACTGTACCCGTCTTGCCGGCGACAAGGCGGACAAGTGGTGGCTGCGCCAGAGTCCCCGCGTGCTCGAGCTCCCCTTCATCGATGACATCAGGCGGCCCGACCGCGACAACACGATCGATGTCTACACCGGCGACGACGCAGACGATGTCTTGCGTGACGGCGAGTGGCAGAAGTTCTTCAAGACTAGGCCCGCCCCCTTTACGCGCGAAGAGCGGCTGGACTGGATAAAGCAGAACACGGACGTCGCCGTCGGCAGTGACGCATTCTTCCCCTTCGGCGACAACATTGAACGGGCCCACCGGAGCGGTGCACGGGTCGTCGCCCAGCCGGGAGGCTCCATCCGCGATGACGACGTCATTGCCGCCTGCGACAAGTACGGCATGACGATGGCATTCACCGGCATACGGCTGTTCCACCACTAAAAGAGAACGCGGGTGCGTTTTCCTTCAGTAACGGGCTTCGGGACGCGCTGCGCCCCGAAGCTCACATGCAATTCTGTATATTCTGACATACTATGTACAACTACATTTTCTTCGACTTCGACGGTACGCTCTTTGACACGTCGGAGGGCGTATTCAAGTCCTTTGACCGCGTCGTGGAGCACTACGGCATAGAGCTTGCCGACAGGAGCGTCTACAACACGATGATAGGCCCGCCCCTGCGCGAGAGCTTTACCCGCGTCTTCCATTTTAAGGAAGCAGAACTTGCCCCCGCAATGGCGGTCTACCGCGACTACTACCAGAAGCAGGGCATGTTTGAAGTCCGCGCCTACGACGGTATCGTAGACTGCATCAAGGCCCTCCGCGCAGCGGGTAAGAAAGTCTATGTCGCAACGAGCAAGCCCGAGCTCTACGCCAGGCAGATCCTCGAAAAGCAGGGCATGCTTGACCTGTTCGACTTTGTCGGCGGCAGCGACCTTGCGGAAAAAGACCGGGTAAACAAGGTGGACATCATCAACTACGTACTTGCAAACGAAGGCCTTGCTGACCGCAAGGCGGAGTGCGTCATGGTCGGCGATACCCGCTTTGACATGGAAGGCGCTGCCAAAGCCGGGCTTGACACGATCGGCGTGCTCTACGGCTTCGGCTCCCGTGAAAGCCTTGAACAGTCAGGAGCAAAGTTCATCGCCCCCAGCCCCGCCGACGTCACGCAGCTGCTGCTGAAGTAAGACCGGCTCACCGTTCAGGCCCCCTGCAGGTCTGAGCGTATGCCGGGCCTGCAGGCATACTTGACATTTTTTTTCATTCCCGCTAGGATTCCCGCTAGATTGATAAAGTCTAAATCATCTTGAACGGAGGTTACTCCCATGGATACCAGTGCAATAGTCGCTTTTAAGTGTGGAATGACGCTCCTTTCACGCAAGACGAAGTAAATTCCCGCTTAAAAGTATCAGCATTTCCTCGCAAACGTCCGCACATCCCCCTACGTGCGTTTTGTCGTGTTCGGCATTCTTCATGTGTGCATGCCGAATCGTACAGCTATCTGTATTGATTGTTATGAACAAGCTTAATCTGACGGGCTACGTGAGAAAGTACGCCCTATTCTACCTGATTGCCGTCATCTGCATGACGGCAGGGACCATGCTGGACCAGATCGCACCGATTATCATCCAGCACATCGTCGATGACGTTCTCGTCGCCCGCAAAATGGAGCTGCTGCATTTCCTCCTGCTCGGAATCCTGTCAATCGGTGTGGGCAGGTGCTTCTTCCAGTACGCCAAGGAATTCCTCTGTGACCTGGCGGGAAGCAAAATGGCCTCGGAAATCAGGATAAACCTCTTCGGGAAAATCCAGAGCCTCTCCGCGAATTTCTTTGACGGCATCAACAGCGGCGAGCTGATGAGCCGCGTCAAGGACGACGTGGACCGCATCTGGGACATAGCGGCCTTCATGGGCATCCTGATGGCAGAAGTGGTCATACGGACCGTGTCCACCCTCTATTTCATGATGCGCATACACTGGCAGCTCGCCCTTATTCCGGCGGCGGGTATGGTCATCGCGGGAGTCATCGCAATCCTGATGGAGCGCAAGCTGGACGGCCTGTACGGGGCGGTCGCCCAGGAAGGCTCGGAGATGAACAACGTTGCGGCGGAGAACCTTGCCGGGGTACGCACCGTCAAGGCCTTTGCCCGCGAGGGATTCGAGATTGCAAAGTTCCACAAGCACAACCAGCAGTTCTACGAGCTGAACATAGACCTGAGCCGGGTCTTTGTAAAATACAACCCGATTATCCAGATGATAACGAGGCTGCTCGCGGTGGCCTCCCTGCTCCTGGGCGGCCTTGTCGTAATGAAGGGCAACCCGCTCCCCGGCGACAAGCAGATGAGCGTCGGGGAGCTGATAGCCTTCATCGTGTACGTGAACGGCATGTTCTGGCCCATGGAGATGCTCGGCTGGCTGACCAACGGCTTTTCCAGCGCGAAGGCAAGCGTCAAGCGACTGAACAAGATTTATGCGGAGATGCCCGACATCACCGACAGGTCAGGGGGAAGCACGCTCGATGAGGAGCTTTCCGGCGCGCTCTTCTCCCAGCATGACCTGAACGGCGACATAGCGTTTGAGCACGTGAGCTACAAAGAGATTCTCAAGGACGTGACCTTCTCCGTCAAGGCGGGGCAGACGCTCGGCATCATGGGGGCGACGGGCTCGGGCAAGACGACGATAATCAACCTGCTCAAGCGCATGTACGACGTGACGGGCGGGAGCATCAGGCTGGACGGCATTGACATCCGCGAGCTGCCCCTGCCTGCCCTGCGCCGCGCCGTCTCCTGCGTCATGCAGGACATCTTCCTGTTCAGCGATACGATTGAGGGGAACGTGCGGCTCGGCGAGCGGGAGACGATTACCGTGCCGGAAGTCCGGTCAGCCCTCACGCAGTCGCACGCCGCGGAATTCGTGGACAAGATGGAAGAGAAGGAGCAGACCGTCATCGGCGAACGCGGCGTTGGCCTGAGCGGAGGGCAGAAGCAGCGGATTACGATAGCCCGTGCGCTTGCACGGAAGACGCCCGTACTCGTGCTGGACGACTCGACGTCCGCGCTCGACAGCGAGACGGAACAGGAAATCCAGCAGGTGCTCGCAGGACTTTCCGGCATGACCAAGATCATCATCGCGCACCGGATCAGTGCAGTGCGCAAGGCAGACAAGATAATCGTCCTGGACAAGGGCCGTATCGCGGAGGAAGGAACCCACGAAGAGCTGCTTGCACGGGGCGGGCTGTATAAGGAAACCTATGACAGCCAGTATGGAGTGAATTAACGATATGAACAGTTACAAGATAGATGAGCAGCAGGTACAGAAGTCCAGCTTCGAAACCATGCCGCGTTTGTTCCGCTACCTGTTTAAATACAAGGGACGGATTGCCCTCGTACTCCTGATGATGGCCTTCGGGACGACGGTTGACCTGGTGAACCCGCTCCTGAACGAGCAGGCAGTTGACAGATACATAATCCCGGGGAATGTTCCGGGTCTCGTAAAAATCGTAATCATCGCCGCAGCGCTGAACACCCTCGCGGTGCTCGCAATGAAGATGCGCATGCTGCTGATGGCAAAGACGAGCAACAAGGTCATTCAGGAACTGCGGCAGGAGCTCTACGACCACATACAGGGCCTGGACCTCGCCTTCTTTGACTCCCGACCGTCGGGCAAGATCCTCGCGCGGATTATCGGCGACACGAACTCGCTCAAGGACATCATCGAGAACGCGGTGACGACGCTCATTCCGAACCTCGTCACGGTCATCGCCGTCGTCGTGATAATGCTCGTGAAGAACTGGAAGCTCGCGCTCGCCGCCCTGTGCACCCTGCCCTTCCTCATCGTCGGAGTCTTTTTGATTTCGGTCATGGCGGAAAAGCACTGGAAGGCCAAGCGGCAGAAGTCGTCCAACATGAACGCGTTCATAAACGAGGATCTGTCCGGCATCAAGATAATCCAGAGCTTCCGTGCGGAAAAGGAGACGGACACAACCTTCCGCCAGCTGGTCTGGGACGACCGCAGGGAATTCATCCGGGCCGTCCGCTGGTGCGATGCGTTCGGCTCCTGGATCGACCTGTGCTGGAGCATCGGCACGATGATGCTCTATCTGGTGGGCATAAAGCTGCTCGGAATCGAGGGCGTTTCCATCGGAACCTACATCGCGTTCGGGACTTACGTCGGCATGTTCTGGCAGCCGATCATGAACCTGAGCAATTTCTACAATCAGTTCGTCAATGCGGCGAGCGGTGCGGAGCGGATTTTCGAGATAATCGACACGGAGGCACAGGTTACGGACAAGGCGGAAGCCGGTCCTCTGCCGCCGATTCAGGGTAAGGTCGAATTCAGGAACGTGAGCTTCGGTTACAAGGACGGCGTGGACGTGCTCAAGGACGTCAGCTTCTCCGTCGCACAGGGGGAGACGATCGCCCTGGTCGGCCCCACCGGGGCAGGCAAGTCAACGGTCGTCAACCTCGTGAGCCGCTTCTACGACATACAGGGCGGGGCCATCCTGATAGACGGCAAGGACATCCGCGACGTGAAGCTTGAGAGCCTGCGCACGCAGATGGGGATCATGACGCAGGACAACTACATCTTCAGCGGCACGATCCGCGAGAACATCCGCTACGGCAAGCTCGACGCGACGGAAGAGGAGATGCTCGCAGCAAGCAGGGCGGTCCATGCGGATGACTTCATCCGCGGGCTGCCGGACGGCTACGACACCAAGCTGACGGCACGCGGAGGGGAGCTTTCAGGCGGGCAGCGGCAGCTCGTCGCGTTCGCCCGCACGATGCTGTCCGACCCGCGCATCCTGATTCTGGACGAGGCGACGAGCAGCATTGACACCAAGACGGAGCTTTTGGTTCAGGCGGGAATCGCGAGCATGCTGAAAGGCAGGACAAGCTTCGTGATTGCGCACCGGCTTTCCACGATTCAGAATGCGGACCGCATTTTCGTCATCGACAAGGGGGGTATCGTAGAAAGCGGCAGCCCCGCCGAGATGATGGCTAAGAAGGGCGCCTACTACGCACTCAGGCAGGCCCAGTTCGCGTAAGGACACGATACAAAAAAGATGGCCCACCCGCAACCGGGTGGGCCGTTTTCTTGCGTCAGAAACTCCATTGCAAACAGCTTGGGACTCCCCTACTCCGCCCAGGCCTTGGCGAGCTGAATGAGGACCTCGGTCGCACGGATCATCTGCCTCAGGCTGGCCCACTCGTAGCGCGAGTGGTAGCTGTGGCCGCCGGTAAAGATATTGGGCGTGGGTATGCCCATCTCGGTCAGGCGGGACCCGTCCGTTCCGCCGCGGATCGGCTTAAAGACCGGCTCCAGTCCCGCCGCCCGGTAAGCCCGTACGAGTTTTTCCGTCACTTCGGGCTGTTTGTCAAGCCCGGCCTTCATGTTCAGGTACTGCTGGGTATGTTCCACCTTGGCCTTACCGCCGAAGACGAGGGCGGTCGTTGCCGCAAGCTGGTCGACGATTTTCTTCCGCCGCTCCATCCCGTCCATCGTGAAATCCCGCAGGAGCAGGGAAACGTCCGCAGTCTCAATGCCGCCTGAAATCTCCATCGGAGCAAAGAAGCCCTGGTAGCCGTCCGTCGTTTCGGGCAGCTCGCCGTGGGGCAGGTTCGAAACGAACGAAGCCGCCATCTCAATGGCATTCACCATGTCGGGGCGGGCGTCGCCGGTATGCTTTGACCTGCCGGTAAAATGCACGTCGCTCTTGAAGGCGTTGAAGCATTCCACCTCAAGCTCGCCCTCATGCCCGCCGTCTACGGTGTAGCACTGCCTGCTCTGCAAAAGCTGGCGCGGAACCCTGTCCATGC
The DNA here is from genome assembly GCA_946410085.1 of uncultured Treponema sp. GTDB lineage: Bacteria > Spirochaetota > Spirochaetia > Treponematales > Treponemataceae > Treponema_D. The sequence continues at coordinate 41,935 of CAMJZA010000007.1, forward strand.
CGTGCCCGGTCTCCTCGTCGGGCGAGAACAACACTTCAATGACACCGTGCTTTACATCCGGGTGCTTCACCAAAAATTCGACGGCGGTCATGATTTCGGCGACGCCCGCCTTGTCGTCCGCCCCGAGCAGGGTGGACCCGTCGCTTGAGATTATCGTGTCGCCGAACTGCCCGGCCCCGGCAAGATACCTGTCCGCCTCCGGGTCAAGCGTGATTCCGGCGGGCAGTGCAATGGGACCGCCCCGGTAGTTCTCGTGGACAAGGGGCTTCACGTCCTTTCCGCTCACTTCGTCTACCGTGTCTATGTGCGCCATCAGGCAGATGGCGGGGACTTTCTCACAGCCTGCGCTCGCAGGCAGCCGCGCGTAGCTATAACAGTTTGCATCGGTCTGGACGGCCTCAAGCCCCAGCTGCTCCAGTTCCGCTTTTAGAAGCTGAGCCATATCGCGCTCACGCTCTGCGCTCGGCATAACACCCGCATCCGCCTGAGCACTGTCGCTCTCGCTCCAGATTCTGACATATCGTAAAAAGCGTTCTTTCAGGCCCGCCGCATAGGAGGTAGAAAGAACGTCAGCCGTCAAGTTGCATACAGAAAAATCACCGTTCATGCGGACAGGATAGCGCATTTCCGACCGAAGGGCAACAAGCGCACGGCCGGACTGCGAAGGCAGGACGGGACTGCCGTTAACCTGACTGCCCGCAGCAGCGATTTGACTTTTTGGGGAAAATGCAGTATATTCCCTGCCTGCTGCGGGGATACAGAACAGGAGTTCTTTCCCGCATGCTGCTGCATTTACGGCAACAACGCTTTCCCCTATCTGGATGCACAGTCCTTCCTAATTAGATTTCACGACCATCCCAGCTGGATTAGAATTCGCACTCTAGCTAGAGTGTACACCCACACATGGGCTGTCGCATAACCCTCACATGGACTGTCGCGTGACCCACACATGGACTGTTGCGTGACCCACACATGGACTGTTGCGTGACCCGCATACGGGCTGTCGCGTGACCGACATACGGGCTGCAGCCTGTCCGCCCCAGCCTCTGGCGGCATCTAAAAGTCCCTATTGTACCATTTTACGATATCTGCTAGAATACAGGCAGTGTCCGGGCCCTGTGCCCGGTATTTCATTTCGGCCTTCCCGGCACAAGCGCCGGGGGCAGACACGAGGATGCACTATGATTTTTTCACCGGTCGAGATTCAGGAAACGGTCAACATGTTCATGCGGCAGAAGCTGGACATCCGCTGCATTACGATGGGCATCTCACTCCTTGACTGTGCCTGCGAGGACGAGAAGCGGGCCTGCTCCAGGATATACGACAAGGTCATGAAGTACGCCGGAAAGCTCGTGCAGACCGGTCAGGACATAGAAAAGGAATACGGCGTTCCCATCATCAACAAGCGCATTTCCGTCACGCCGATTGCCCTTGTCGCCGGGGCATCCGGTGCGAAGTCCTACGTCGAATACTGCAAGACGCTCGACAGGTGTGCCCGGGAGCTGGGCGTCAACTTCATCGGCGGCTTTTCCGCCCTCGTGCAGAAGGGAATCACCCCCGCCGACCGGATTCTCATTGACTCGATTCCCGAAGCCCTGTCTTCGACCGAGTGCGTCTGTGCATCAGTCAACGTCGGTACGACCAAGAACGGCATCAACATGGATGCCGTCAAGCTGATGGGCGAGACGATAAAGAAAACCGCGGAAGCTTCCGCCTCCTGTCCTGTCAACGCCTGCTCAAAGCTCGTCGTGTTTACCAACGCCCCGGAGGACAACCCCTTCATGGCAGGTGCCTTCCACGGACCGGGAGAGGGAGATGCGGTCATAAACGTCGGCGTCTCGGGCCCTGGCGTCATCCTTGCCGCTGCCCGCGAGTTCAAGGGCAAGCCGATCAACGAACTTGCCGACGGTATAAAGAAGATAGCCTTCAAGATAACCCGCATGGGGCAGCTGGTCGGCGCAGAGGCAGCCAGACGCTTGGGCGTCGGCTTCGGCATTCTGGACCTCTCGCTCGCCCCCACCCCGGCAGTCGGGGACTCCGTTGCCCGCATTCTTGAAGAAATCGGCCTTGAAGGTGCCGGTGCCCCCGGCACGACGGCTGCCCTTGCCATGCTGACCGATATGGTAAAGAAAGGCGGCGTCATGGCGAGCACGAATGTCGGCGGCCTGTCGGGAGCCTTTATCCCGGTCAGCGAGGACGAGGGCATGATAAACGCCGTCAAGCAGCATTCGATTACGCTGGAAAAACTGGAGGCAATGACCTGCGTCTGCTCGGTCGGCCTCGACATGATAGCAATTCCCGGCGATACGAGCGCGGCGACAATCAGCGGCATCATGGCGGATGAAATGGCAATCGGCATGGTCAACAACAAGACCACCGCCGTCCGCCTCATACCAGCCCCGGGCAAGAAGGCCGGCGACTGGGTTGAATTCGGAGGCCTGCTCGGCGGCTGTCCCGTCATGGACGTGAACCGCTTCAGCTGCGCCGACTTCATCAACCGCGGCGGCCGCATTCCCGCCCCGATCCACTCGTTCAGGAATTAAGGGGATCTCACCGGCAGCACAGACTGCCGGTCCAATCCATCGACATTTTCCCCTTCCCGCCTATCCGGAAAGATTCACTATTGATGAGGAGCTGTAGCATGACTGAATTGGACACCAAAACCGAAATCGAAATCACGGGAAAACATTTTTTTCTGTACATCAACATTTTCCTGCTTCCTGTTTTTGTCAGCTGGATTACTTTTGTCTGGCTGCGTATTTTTGACCTTAAGGAAACCCTGATCGGCTTTACTTCCCCGGTTGCGGTCATCGGCATCTCAATGATCTATGCCTTCGTTTTGTTCTGGTGGTTCTCGCAGACAAAGCGGCTCAAGTCATATAACCCGAAGGATCCTGATTCAGTTGCTGCGGTAAATAAAACGTACAAGCGGTTTCAGACCGTAACGCTGGGGACAGGAATTTTAAATGCATTCTTTTCTGCCCTTATCGTCCAGGGGGCCTTTGCGCAGAAGCAGGTATTCGTCGATGCCGCTCCGCTGTACACGGCCTGTTTCGGCAACGTCTTTCTGATTGCCCAGGCCTTCTACAGTCTGTTCGTGCAGAACCTGGAGCGCTCCCTCAAGGTCGTCCCCTTCAGCCGGGAATTCAAGACCATGTCGCTCATTATCCGCTCAATCTTCATAAGCACCTTTGGTGCAGTCGGCTTCATTCTGGTTACGATAACCCCAGTCCTGTCAACGGCCCTCAAAGATGTTCCGAACAAAGTGCTGGTATGGAAGTATATTTTCCCGGAGGGTATTTTCGGCGGTGTTTTCATCGTCATCACCGGTCTCCTGCAGATGATATCCATAAACGCAAAAATAAAGGAAGTCCAGTCCTTTACGCAGAAGGTCGCCGAAAAGGATTACACCGGCGAGAGCCTTCCGGTCACGACGCGGAATGAACTTGGCCTTCTGATAAATGACTTGAATGCATTCAAGGATGAAACGCATGCGCTGCTTGCCGACATTGAGAAGTCCGTCGAGATTTCCCTTGACACGGCGGAAAACGTGAATGCAAGCATGACCGCAACTTCAAAATCAATCGAAGAAATCATCGAGAACATCAACACGGTAAAGGAGCGCGTGGGAGATCAGTCCGAAAGCGTTTCCAAAAGCGACGGGATAATCCGGAACATGATTTCAAAAATCAGTGAGCTTGGAGAAAACGTAAAGCTGCAGGTAGACAGCGTTTCCAACTCTTCAAGTGCGGTCGAACAGATGGTCTCGAACATCCGGTCGGTAACCCAGATCCTTGAGGGGAATTCAAAGACGGTAGCTACGCTCGGCTCAGAATCCGAGGAAGGACGGAAGTGCATCAACGAGTCCGCGCAGCTTGCGGCGACAATCCTTGAAAAGTCTGCCGGCCTTGTGGAAGCTTCTGCCGTTGTCCAGAGCATTGCAAGCCAGACGAACCTCCTTGCCATGAACGCCGCAATCGAAGCGGCCCATGCAGGCGAGGCAGGAAAAGGATTCGCCGTCGTTGCGGACGAGATACGAAAGCTTGCAGAACAGTCAAACACGCAGGGAAAGAACATCGGCAGCCAGCTCAGCGAGCTGCAGGACATCATTGAACGCGTTTCCGAAAATACCAAGGCCGTGCAGAATCAGTTTGAGGTCATTTTTGACCTGACCAACAAAGTTCAGAAGCAGGAAGAGGTCATCAGGAACGCCATGGATGAGCAGAACGAAGGAAACGTCCAGGTCCTGCAGTCCATCTCCGAAATCAAATCCTCGGCGGACATCGTCCGGGAAAACACCTCCGTGCTTTTGGACGGCGGCAAGCAGATCGGCGATGAGATGAAAACACTGGAGAACGTAACCCACGAAATCACCGGTTCAATGAACAAAATGGCTCTGGATTCCGGAAAGATAACACAGACCGTCGAAACCTGCCATAAGCTCAGCAACGAGAACCAAAGCAACCTTGAGGCGCTGAACAAGAACGTCGGCATGTTCAAGATACAGTGACCGGGCAATGCTCCGGTTCGTAGCCACGGGCGCTGCCCGGGCCTTGCTTGAACGCTGCCCGGGTGTTGCCGGGTTGTTAAAACGGTTTCCCTTGACAAATCCCGGGGAAGCCGCTATATTCATCTTGTTCCGTATGGAACGCACTTTTTTCTTGAGGAGGCCAGTCATGAAAACCACGATTCATTTCCTTGCGACAGAAAGGGGACTGGCCGGTTCCTCGGGTAACTGACAGGCTGAAAGCAGCTCAGCAGCTTTTTCACTCCGAACAAACCAGCAGTTCCCCTTCTTCTCAATCTTTTTTCGCATGTGGTGTGCGGGTAGCGGTATTGTTCGCGCACGCGTACCATGAGTCATTTTATTTTTCTCTTAAGGACACCGATTTTTATGAACGAGATGACTGTTGCCGGGAAATACGGCTCGGCAAAATTATTCACGGTTGGAGGAGACGAGGCCGTTGACGGCTACGCGCTCCACCAGATACAGAATCTCTGTGACGACCTTTCGTCGCGGGGAAGCAGAATACGGATCATGCCTGACGTACACCCGGGCAAGGTGTGCGTCATAGGCCTGAGCATGACGGTAGGGGCGCGGGTCATCCCGGAAATCGTCGGGATTGACATCGGCTGCGGCATGACAGTGGCAAAGGTCAGGGGCGTGCGCCCCGAATACCAGAAGCTTGACAGCGTTATCCGCGAGCACGTCCCGTCAGGATTCGGCAGGCGAAAGGAAATTCACCGGCTTGCGACGGGCTTTGACATGACACGCCTACGCTGCTGGAGCCACCTGTGCAGGAATGCGGACGGCACGGCACATGCCCTGCTCGGTGCAGGAACGCTCGGCGGCGGAAACCATTTCATCGAGCTGGACCGTGGCGAAGACAAGGACACCTATCTCGTCATTCATTCCGGCTCACGGCACCTTGGCTGCGAGGTCTCGGACTGGTACCTCAAGCAGGGGCATCAGCATCTGAAAGAGCGCGGGGAGGACATACCCTTCGAGTTGACATACCTTGACGGGGAATTGATGACCGACTACATCCACGACCTGCAAATCGTACAGGAGTTTGCCTCTCTGAACCGGCACATCATCGTGCAGGAAATCGTCAGGGGCATGAAGTGGAAGCTCGATGACGAATGGGAATGCAGTCACAACTACATCGACAGCCGGAACGGAGAAGTCCCGCTGCTTCGAAAAGGAGCGATTTCCGCGCGGAAAGGTGAACGGGTGATAATCCCTGCAAACATGCGGGACGGCGTGATTCTCGGAAAAGGTTTGGGTAACGAGGACTGGAACTGCTCCGCGCCCCACGGGTCTGGCCGCATCATCAGGAGAAGCGATGTCGCAAAGACGCATACCGTCTCCGAGTTCAAGAGCAGCATGAAGGGCATCTATTCTTCCTGCATCGGGAAGGAGACACTGGACGAAGCCCCCTTCGCCTACCGTCCGCTCGATGAGATTGCGGAGGCCATCAGTCCCACAGTCTCTGTAGAGCAGATTCTCCGTCCGCTCTACAGCTATAAGGCAGGAGGTGAAGTGGAGTAAAACAGCCTGCCGCTGCGACGAAAGCACCGTGTCAGCACCAGCACGGCACGGTGTCCAATAGCGAGGCAAGACGGTGTGGCAGCGCTGAACGGAAAAATCAGCTCTTGACAGCAGACAGGTAATGTGTTACATTATAAATGTGTAATACATTACTTGTTTTATATATTAGTCCGGAGCACCGCAGATGGGTTTTACTGAAGAGATGAACATGAGCAATGTCGAATTCAAGGACATGCCGCCACAGGCCTTTCTTCTGGGACTGTTAAGCGCATTTGACAACAGATATCAGGCTGCGGCAGATGCGTTTTTCAAGGAGATTACCTGGAAACAGTTCTTTGCAATCATCTGCATCAATCTCTGTAAGGAGGCACCGACCATAAATGAACTGTCCGATGTAATGGGAAGTTCACATCAGAATGTAAAGCAAATCCTGCTCCGGCTTGAAGAAAAGGGCTTTGTCTCGATGCTTGCCGATGCTAAGGACAAGAGAAAGCAGCGTATCAGTGTAACGGATGCAGCACGAGCATTTTTGGAGGAACATGATAACAACGGGGCACAGAGCAGCTACATCATCGGGCGCATCTTTGAGGGAATCGATGAGAAGAGCCTGATGACCACCATACAAACGGTCATGAAAATGGAAAGGAACCTGAGCAAACTATGAAAACACTTATCATCTATACGTCACAGACAGGATTCACGAAGAAATATGCCCAGTGGATCGCAGAGAGGATGCATGCAGACCTGCTGGAGCTTACGGAGGCCCGGAAGAAGGCTGCGGAGTTCTTCGGGGAATATCAGGCGATTGCTTACGGCGGATGGGCAATGGCAGGAACACTGGTCAAGTTAAAATGGTTTCTTGACAAGGCTGCCGCATGGAAAGACAAGCGCCTTGCAGTGTTCTGTGTCGGAGGAAGCCCTCATGATAATCCGGACGTAGAAAAAATGCTCGGCAAGCTGCTTACAGATGATCAGAGGCAGTACATCGCGGCGTTCTATTGTCAGGGCGGTTTCAATTATGAGAAAATGAATCTCCCTTCAAGACTGGCCATAAATATGTTCGTCGGGATGCTGAAGAAAAAGAAGGATGCGACTGAGGCCGAGAAGACGATGGCTCAGATGATTGCTTCCTCCTACGATATTTCAGACATACAGTACACTGACCCCATCGTGGAGTATCTGCAAGGCGGGAAATAGCCGTATACGAGTCTGCCCGGGGCAAAACTCATCGCCTTGAGCCGCTTCGCATGGCAGCCACGGGCGTTGCCCAGACGTTGCCCGGTCGTTGAAACATTTCCCCGTATGCTATAGAATAATCCCATCTTTCATGGGTAGGGGCAATACTATGGCATCAGAGGATGCAGTACACAGCATAGAAAAGAATCTTACGGGCCTGCTGGACGCACTGAAGCAGCAGGGCATAGCATACGGGCACACCGGGGACGTGGCTCCCGCTTCCGTCAGCATACAGGGACTGGCCTTTGACAGCCGGGCGGTCAGGCCGGGGGACCTCTTCTTTGCCCTGCCGGGCACGCACACGACCGGCAACGCTTTCATTGCCGACGCGCTCAAGGCAGGTGCCGCCGCAGTCATCTACGAGGGCGACTACACCCCCGGACCGGAGGAAACCGGCAGGGCGGCATTCATCAAGGTTCCGTCGGCCCGCTTCGCCATGTCCCCCGTCTCGGCGGCTTTCTACGATAATCCCTCGCACAAGCTCGGCGTCATCGGGGTAACGGGAACGGAAGGCAAGTCTTCGACCGTTGCCTTCATCTGGCAGCTGCTCAGGCTGTCCGGCCACAGGGCGGGCTTCATTTCTACCGTACAGTATTCGCTCGGCGGCGACGCACAGGACAACCCCGAACACCAGACCACGCCGGAAGCGCCCATCGTACAGCGGCGGCTTGCCGAGATGGTCAGGAACGGCTGCGAGTATGCAGTCGTCGAGTCCTCGTCGCACGGCCTGAGCCGCCGGACCAACCGCCTGGGCGATGTCGCCTTTGACTGCGGCGTCTTCATGAACGTAACGCTCGAGCACCTGGAGTTCCACGGAACATGGGAACAGTACCGGGACGACAAGGCAAACCTCTTCCGCGCCCTGGACAGCTTCAGCCACAGGAAACTGATCGGCGGAACAGAACGCGAGGTTCCTTCGTTCGGCGTCGTGAATCTGGAAGACCCCGCCGCAGGCTATTTTGCCGCTGCGACGAAGAAGAAGGTCATCGGCTTTACGACCGAAGGCAAGGCGGGCAAGCAGGCAGGCGAAGAGCTTGATGCAAAGCCCCTGCCCCGAATTCCCGACGACATGCCCTATCTTGCCGGCCGCAACATTGCCGCCGCCAGCTTCGGCCTGTCGTTCAGCATCCACCGTTTTGAAAACCACGAGTCGCTTGCAGACGGAGACCGGGTACTCCACGTCAAGGCTCCCCTGCCAGGCGCCTTCAACGCCTACAACATCATGGCAGCCCTGCTCGCCGTCCACGGCATGACGGGGACCAGTCTGGGACAGCTTGCGGAACTTGCACAGCAGCTTACCCCGGTCAAGGGCCGCATGACCGTGATAGACAGGGGACAGCCCTTCGAAGTCATCGTTGATTATGCCCACACGCCCTCCTCGTTCGAGACGATTTTCCCGCCCGTCCGCAAGCGATGCCAGGGCCGGATGCTCTGCCTCTTCGGTTCGGGCGGTGAGCGGGACGTCAAGAAGCGGCCCCTGCAGGGGGAAATCGCCGCAAAATTCTGCGATATCGTGATACTGACCGACGAAGATCCGCGCGGCGAGGACAGCATGGCCCTGCTCGAGCAGATTGCGGCCGGAGCACGGAAGGGAGGCAGGCAGGACGGCAGGGATCTCTTCCTTGAACCTGACCGGCCCAAGGCTATCCGCCTCGCCTTCTCGATGGCGAAGGAGGGCGACATCGTCCTGCTTCTGGGCAAGTCGCACGAGAATTCGATTATCTATAAAGACCGGGTCATGCAGTACGATGAAATCAGCGAGGCACGGAAAGCCCTCGCCGAGATGGGCTACACGGCATAAAAGCACAGGCATAAAAGCACAGGCGTAAAAGGAATATATAAGGAAGGAACACACGATGAACATTGTTTTATTATACGGAGGAAGGAGCGGAGAACATGAGATTTCGCTCATCAGCGCGGCAGCGGTTGCACGGGGCCTGAATAAGGCACACCATGTACAGCTCGTTTCAGTCGCAAAGGACGGCAAGTGGTATCTGGAAGACGATGCCGTCCTGGAAGAGCTGCGGGCAAAAGCGGAGGCAGTGCTTGCCGTCCATCCCGACAGCAAGCGGCAGGTTTCCGTCATTCCCGGCGGCGGCAAGGCAGGAGCCTTTGCCTGTGGCGGTAAGGCCATTCCCTGCGACGTCGTCTTTCCCGTCATGCACGGCAGCTACAGTGAGGACGGAAGCCTGCAGGGCCTGCTGGAAATGGCGGGCGTTCCCTACGTGGGCTGCGGCATCCTCGCGTCCGCCCTGGGCATGGACAAGGAGAGCGCAAAGCTCATGTGGCAGAACGCGGGCATACCCGTCGTTCCCTACCGCTGCCTGACCCTCGCCGATGTGAACGACAGCCGGGTCTACGATGCAAAAATAGAAGAAGCCGTCAAGGCTCTGGGATTCCCCCTCTTCGTAAAGCCCTGTGCGGCCGGCTCAAGCGACGGGGCTGGAAAGGCCACAAACATGAAGGAGCTTTCCTTTGCCCTCATGGAAGCGTTTCAGTGGGACACCAAGGTACTGATCGAAAAGGCAATCGATGCCCGCGAGGTGGAGTGTTCCGTGACGGGCAACAGCATTACCGGTTCGGCAGGCGTGCCGGAAACCCTGCTGCGCGCCTACGGGCCGGGTGAGATTGCACCGAAGCACACATTCTATGACTACGATGCCAAGTACAACGACCCGGACGGGGCGGAACTCAAGATTCCCGCCGACCTTGACGGGGCGAAATCCTCCTATATAAAAGAGACGGCTCTCAAGGCCTACCGGGTCCTCAACGCAAGCGGCATGGCCCGGGTGGACTTCTTCATTGACCGCACGAGCGGGGACATCTACCTGAACGAGATAAACACGATTCCGGGCTTTACAAACATCAGCATGTTCCCCAAGCTCTGCACGAGTGAAGGGCTTGACTTCACGGCGCTGACGGACCTGCTTCTGACCCAGGCAGAAGAACGCTTTAAGGCACGGGACGCCCTGCGCACGAGCCGCTGAGCCTGCCGCACGGTACGGCACAGGACGGTACCGGCACAGCGGCTTACGGGAACTATGCTCCGATGAAAGACTGTTACAAGATTCTGGGGGTCAGCCACAATGCGACGGCAGCGGAAATCCGCCATGCCTACCGGCAGAAGGCCAAGCTCCTCCATCCCGACATTACCCACTCGGACTCAGACGCCTTCAGGGAACTGAAAGAAGCCTACGAGACCCTGCGGGACATAAAGAGCCGCAGTCTTTTTGACGAGTCCTTTGCCTACGGCAGGCGGCCGGGCAGCCGGGAGCAGAAGGGGAGCTTTGACTACCGGGAGTGGCTTTTGGCGAGGGAAGACGAGGAAAGCAGGTCCAAGCTTATTCTCTTTGACCTGACCCACCAGCGGGAAGACAGCGCCGTTGCGGAGTTCAAGCGGATGAATTCGGAACACGGGGACTTCCGCCTGTCCCGCCACTTTACGCGGGAGGATTTCATGGACTACGGCTTCATTCTGGCGGAAGAACTGGTTTTGCGGCGGGAATACTACGATGCGGTCATCCTGCTGGAACAGATTATCAGGATGGAGCGGAGCTACAGCTACTTCAAGCTCTTTTTCCCCGAGGTCCTGAGCATTGCACGCCATGTCCTGCGCAGCAACATTGAAGGGCAGGTCAGCGACGAACTTGCCCTGGACGCCTGGGAGCGGGCGTTGGATCTGGGCTTCGGCAAAAAGGACGACAGTTTCTTTCTTTTAAAGATGGCAGATGCCTACGAACGGCTCGGCGACCGAAAAACCGCCGGACTCTGCCGGGATGAAGCGGGCAAATTTGCCGTGTAATGGAGCGATTTGATTTGACGATGGGAGGCTTTTTTTAGTACATTAAAAGCAATCCTATTGTTGCTTAGGATTCAACGATTCAAGTTTTATACCTTTTGGAGGAAAATATGAAAGTAAAGCCATTGGCAGACCGTGTTCTCGTAAAGCAGGTTGCCGCAGAGACCAAGACATCTTCAGGAATCATCATCCCCGACACTGCGCAGGAGAAGACGCAGCAGGCGACGGTTGAGGCTGTCGGACCGGGAACCGAGAAGGAGAAGATTACCGTCAAGGTCGGCGAGAAGATCCTGTACGACAAGTATGCCGGAACGGGCATCAAGATTGACGGCGAGGACTATCTGATCCTTAAGAATTCAGACATTATTGCCGTTATAGAATAGTGGTTTTGTTGCTCTGAAAAGGCTGTCGGGTCATAGCTGTGCCCCGACAGCCTTTTTTTGTGTCAAAATGTCCTGCAGGCCCCTGCCGGGCGGGGAAAGTGGGTCAAAATGGACCTGTTTCTTTTTCTGGGGTGGACCCCCGGCCCACCGAATGCATCTCAAGTATCAGGCAAGTTAGGAAATGTATGGAGCGGGGCGGGGCCCCCTAGCGGGCATTTGCCAGCCCGACGGTTCTTGTAGGACAGACTGCCTTAATTGACAATGCTTCGTGGTATGAATGCTGACTCGGCCCGCAAAGGGGGAGCCTCCGCGGGAATACGTTTCCATTTATATTTTGGCACGGAACCTGCTGTATTCATGGTAACACACATACACAGGAGTTCTGCCATGACCAACGATGAAAGCATTTTGAACTTGTACTTGAAGGACATCAACCGCATTCCCCTCTTGACCCGTGAGCAAGAAATCGAACTTTCCCAGAAAGCACAGGCGGGCGACAAGGCCGCAAAAGACAAACTGGTGCAGGCGAACCTCCGTTTCGTCATCAACGTCGCAAAGAACTATCAGAACCACGGCATAGACCTGGTTGACTTAATCAGTGAGGGCAACATCGGCCTCCTGTCCGCCGTCGAGCACTTTGACATTTCCAAGGGCTATCACTTCATATCCTATGCGGTCTGGTGGATACGCCAGTCCATCCTCAAGGCAATCTGCGAGAAGAGCCGGGCCATCCGCCTGCCGCTCAACCGGGCAAACGAGGTTGTTCAGATTGAAAAGGCAAAGAAGATGATCCGCGGCAAGAAGAGCGAGAGTCAGGAGATCGAAGAGATCGGCCGCCTGCTGAACATGACGCCGGCACACGTCCGCGAGATGATAAACATCTCCAGCGAGATGGCAAGCCTGGACAGCCCCGTTGCTTCCAGGGATGCGGAACCGGGTGCTACGCTCGGAGATTTCATCGAGGATACGAACTTTAAGCCGGAAGAGTACGCGATAAATGAGTCCATGAAGGAGGACATCGCCGATGTGCTCAAGACCCTGCGCCCGAATGAGGCAAAGGTCCTGCGCCTGCGCTACGGTCTGGACGACGGCAAGTCAATGTCGCTCAAGGAAGTCGGTGATGTCTGCAACCTGACCAAGGAACGGATCCGCCAGATTGAAAAGCACGCCCTGGTCCGCATGCAGCACCCGAGACGGCTTGCCCGCCTCGAGGCGTACGTCGCTTAATGTATTCTTCGGGGGAGTTCCCCCGTCCCCTTGGATTTGAGGGGGCGGCAGTTTTTTTAACGTTAAAAAAACTGCCTCTACTCGGAAGCGTGGGTGTTTCCGCCCCCTCGCCCCTACCTTCCCCCAGCACCGCTTAGGGGCTACCGCCCCTAAGAACCCCAGTTGAAAATACCGCATGATATACATGCAAGCACTTTCTCGCACAGTTGGAGTCCCAGCGGGAATACGTTTCCGCAATGACAGGATATCAGTTTACCTTTACCTGGCCCAGAACTTTTCCTATGCTGTCGTGAATGACGAGGTCGGCGATGCCGTCGCTTTCGGTGGGGTCGCGGTTTATCAGGACGAGGTGCTCGCCCTGATAGGCGCTGATGAAGCCGGCGGCGGGATACACCGTGAGCGATGTTCCGCCGATAATCAGCAGATCCGCACTCTGGAGCGCCTTAATCGTCTGGGACACCGTCTCATCGTCCAGCCCTTCCCCGTAGAGCACGACGTCCGGCTTGATGATACCGCCGCAGCCGGGCTTTGAACAGACGGGAATGCCCTTCACGTTCGCATGCTTCATGTCGGCAACATAGTCCAGGTCATACTTCATGCCGCATTTGGTGCAGGTATTGCGCAGGGTGCTGCCGTGCAGTTCCCACACGGTCTTGCTGCCCGCCGCCTGATGCAGGCCGTCTATGTTCTGCGTAATGACGGCAGAAAGCTTTCCCGCCGCTTCCAGTTCGGCAAGTTTTTTATGGGCAACGTTCGGCTTAATGCCGCTCACGATGAGCTTTGCCCGGTAAAAGCGGTAGAATTCGGTCGGATTCGCATGGAAGAAGTCCGCGCTCAGAATGGTCTCGGGCGGATAGTCCCACTCCTGATGGTACAGGCCGTCCACGCTCCTGAAGTCCGGGATGCCGCTTTCGGTCGAAACTCCCGCACCGCCAAAAAAGACAATCCGCCCGCTCTCGTCAATCAACTGCTGCAGCCGCTGCGCCTGCTCCCTGCTCTCCATTAGTGCTCCCTGACATCCAGATTTTTCGTATGATTTTAGTTTCGGCAGGTTGCTGAAATTTCACAAGCAGATTGGCAGACTCGGGAGCAGGCCGCCGGCCGAACCGTTGGGCTGCAGAGACGGTTTCCGCCGAACCTACAGGCAGGGCACCGTAAACAGGGGCAGGTACGTGATACCGTCCTTAATCCTGCTATCTCCTTCGTGAAAGACAATTGGCTCGCACAGCTGTTCGGGAAACTTTTTGATAAACTTGTGCAGCGAAGTCAAGGCATAGTTCTTCCCCGTCTTTATTTCCAGCGGGTAGATATTGTGCCGGTTCGTCACGGTCGTTTTTGAAACCAGAAAGTCAATTTCCATCCGGGATTCCGCATCCGTGCGGCTGGAGTTCGTGTAAAAATACAGGGCATGCCCGTTTGCGGTGAGCATCTGAGCAACGATGTTTTCCATGATGTTCCCGAAGTTCACTGCAAGCTTGTCCAGCATGAGCTTACGGTAGATTTCTTCGGCCACGATTCCATTCTCGTCAAAAGTATGACTGACAAGGAGTCCCGTGTCCGCCATGAAACATTTCATCGTCGTGCGCTCCTTGTTCATCTTCAGCCCAAGGGACGGTTCAGTCGTATTGTAACAGGGAGTCATGACGCCGGAATCCTTGAGCCAGAAGAATGCATCCTCATAGCCGCGGAAGCGTGCCTCTGCCGCCAGGTCCGTAAGCTTAAAGGCACGGTCGTGCCGCTGCAATTGGGAAGGGACCTCGTCAAAAATGGCCGTCACCTTTTCCACGTCCTTCCCCGCATATTTCTGGATATCGCTCCGATAGAGCGTGAGTATGTCCCGCTTGATGCGGTCACTTTTCTCGAAGTCCTGCGTCTCGGCAAAGGTTAGGACCGCCCGGGGCATGCCGCCTACGATGATGTACTGGCGGAACAGCATATTGATTTTCCGGTACAGAGGACCAAAGGCCTTCCGTCCGGCAAACATTTCCCGGATGAACGGAAAGGTCGTCTCGTCCCCCATTGCCCAGCAGAACTCCTCAAAATCCATGGGATTCATCTTTATATGCCGCTCTTCGGAAGGAATCTGTATGTCCTTGACGTTCTTCTTTATGGAAACAAGCGAACCTGTCTCCATGTAGTCGTAGCGGTTGTCCTGCACAAGGTACTTTATGGCAGCCCGCGCCCGGGGGAACAGCTGTATCTCGTCAAAAATGATGAGGGATTTGTGCTCAATGAGCTTTACGCCATATATCGTGCTGAGCATCATGAAAAAACCGTCCAGGTCGTTCAGACTGGACTCAAACAGCCTTTTCACGTCATCACCCGCACGGTTAAAATCGATGAGGATATAGGATTCGTATTCGTTTTTCGCGAACTCTTCGGCTATGTAACTCTTGCCGGTCCGCCGTGCTCCGTCTATGAGCAGGGCACAGTTCCGCGCGTCTTCCTGCTTCCATTTCAGAAAGTCAGCATATATCTTGCGCTTCATTTCAGCACCTTTTCACGATAATTATAAAGCAAAAAAAGCACATTTTCAAGCTTTTTGATAGGTAAAACTCGCACGTTTTCAAGGTTTTCAAAAGTCGAAAGTAGCACATTTTCAAGAATTTTGAAGGGGCAAATCCGCACGTTTTCACGATTTTTGCAGGAATACGGTTCCGTCCCCTCCTGTATTCTTCTTCGTGCCCCAGGGACATTTTTACGCAGAAAGGGATTTTTTCTGCCCCCGGGAAAGCCGATACTATTCCTGTGAGTATTTTTATGGGAAAAAACAGATACCGGCTGGTCGCCGTGGCAGTATCCGCCGCCGTCCTTGCGGTCGCAGGACTGGCCACGTCAGTCGCCGCTGTTTCCTGCGAGAACAGGAAAAAGGCCGGGGGAGAAAACGAAATATCCGACCTGCAGCAGGTTTCATTCGTCAAGAAAAGTCATAAATGGTTCTATCTGTCTCAGGAGGGTTTCCACGAGACGGACCTGCCGCAGCATGCGCCGCAGGTGCTGGAACAGCCCTGGACCGAAGCCATACGCATCGCTTCCGCCGCAAGCCTCCCGGCTGCGTTCGCAGGCACAGACGCAGGCGGCAACTACAGTGCCTATGCGCTGGTAAACCGGCTCGGCATGCTCGCATTCTCAGGCAGCGACATAGAACTGTTCAGCGATACGCATTACTTCAGCAAGCTGACGGCAGACTCACTCGTGTTCAGCGACGGACAGCCCGTCTTTTACCTTTACAAAAGCACCTTCTTTAACAGTACGAACGGCAGTGCTACTGCCGAGCCTGCGAACGCTGCCGCCATCGGCGGCGGCGGCGGCGGAAGCTCCGGCACCGATGATGACGGCGAGCGGCCCTTCCTGCTCGACTTTAATCCCCGCAGCGGCCTCTTTTATCCGCTCGTCAGCTACCAGAACCTCGGACTCAGCAGCGATGAGGAAATCATCGGCTTCTTCTGGAACGGAGACAGCTGGACCTGCGCCTCAAAGAGGCGGCGCGAACAGCAGATAGAGTTCAAGTATTTCATCTGGCAGCCGCTGATGAGCCTGACGGACCTGAACCCCGCCCTCCTTTCCAGCGACAGCTTCATATTCAAGCACGCGACGGAAGACGACTATAAGAAAATCAACATGCCGCTCCTCTTTTCGTCTGCACCGGAGCAGCTCAAGTCCCTCATCTCATCCATCCCGTCGGAATTCTCGTTCTACGTTTCCTGGCGTGACGGTTCAGGAAACAGCCCCGTAAACTACTATCAGGCGGGAAACAACAGTTCCACGCTGAATGCAAAGGGACTTGCGCAGAGCGACGCAGGCTACGACGTCATCGTGTTCGCCGACGGAACGACCTACCTGCGCAAAACGGAAACGGGAAGCATCGCCGCATTCCGCCTTCCCCTCCTGCAGGCAGGCTACTCGTATGGGGAAATCGCCGTTTCAGGCGACTGCCTGATTGTCGCATGGGAAGAAAACAACTTTTACAAGACGAAACGCTCAGGCTTCATTCAGATTGACCTGAGCGAGGTGCTGAAGAAAATCTAAACTCCAGCACGCCCGGCGCAAGAAACCCGGCAACAACAGCAGATAATTTCCTTTCCGTGGCGCGTCAGCGCCATTGGGAATACGTCCCGTCCTTCGGCACGCCCGGCGCACCGCGCGTGGCACTTGCTACGGGCACGACCATACGCCTTGCTATGGTTCGTCCTTCGGCACGACCATACGCCTTGCTATGGTCGTGTATACCGGACGCGGCATTCGATGGCGGCGAACAGGATGGCGACGAACGAGATGGCGAAATAGGGCGTTCCCTCACCAAAGCCTGCAAAGTAATTGTAGACCCCGTGCGTCAGGATTGCGAGGACGAGGGGCAGAATGCGGACGTCCCGACTTTTCACGCTGTATACGAACAGGCCACCCAGCCCCGAACAGAAGGTGTGGATGACGCCCGCCGTAATCATGCGCAGACCGATATGCTGGGTTCCGGCAATCAGATAGACAAAGGATTCCAGACAGCCCAGTGCAAGACCGGCGGTCAGGGCGCAGAGGAAAAAGTCCCGCTTCGCATTCTTCTCGCCGTCTTTCCGCAGGGGCAGGATAAACAGGAGGGCCGCCTTCACGCATTCTTCAACAAGGCCGTTCAGGACAATCGCACTGATGAGAATGCCGACCAGCCCTTTCAGGTTCAGCAGTTTCGTGCCGTTTATCGCAGACTGCAGGGCTGCAATCGGCAGGACGGTAAGCATGCCGAGCAGACAGGCAAGGAGCGAGCGCCACAGCCTGCCGTCCTTGACGAGTATCTGCACGCAGCAGATGAACACCACGAGCGGCAGGAAACAGTATACCGCAGAAAGAAAAATCGTCCGCATCAGCCGGCCCTCCGTATTCCGTCCAGAACAAAGCGTATGGTCGAACGGGATGAAGCCAGGTTCCCTTCGCCGAGCACCGCAAGGCGGAAGACTGCGCTTTCAACCACCGAGAAAATCAGGGCATACATGTCCTTTATCGGCAGTTTCCCATCCAACTCTCCGCTGTCCCGTCCGCGGATCAATATGACGTTTATGAAATGCTGGAGCTTCACGATCCTCCGCTCCACAATCTCCTTCACATTGCCCCCGCTCTTCTGCATCTGGAGCAGATAGGGCAGCAGGACCTTGAACAGCCTTGCGTTCTGCTCGCATTCGTCCAGTACGATGGAAAGGGTCTTCTCCAGGCATTCCAGCGCACTGCTCCTTTCATCGTTTGCAATGCAGATAATCCGCTTTTCGATGTGCGAAAGCAGCTGCTTGATGCTCCAGCGGAATATCTCACGCTTGTTCTTAAAGTAGATGTAGAGGGTTGTCCGGGTAATGCCGCAGCGGTCGGCAATCTTCTGGAAGGTAACGTCCTCATAGCCTTCTTCGACAAAGAGGTCAAAGGCTTTTTCGAGGATTTCCTGCTTCCGTTTTTCGTGCTCAATGAGAACTGCCATACTCGTACCCTAATACCGCCCGAGAAGCTGCCGTAGCCCCGCCACCAGAACCGCCACCATCCGCCGTCCCTAGCGGTCGGGATAGATATAGAGCGTCGTGTCCAGATTGCCCGCCTTTATGGACTTGAGCTTGGCGGCATAGTGCCCGATATCCTTCTGAAATCCTTTCTTGCTCGTGATGATGCCGATGCTCCATCCCGGGAAGTTGTCAAACAGTGCCGACATCCTGCCGTACAGGGCAGACGCCTCCTGTTCATCACCGATCCGCTCGCCGTAGGGGGGATTGCACAGGAGCACCCCCTCCCCATACGGGGCTTTCAGTTCCGCCGCATCGCAGACGCTGAACACGGGCCGTTCAAGCTTGGCATCGCTGCCGATCAGCTGCAGGGCGCGTCCTGCCATGACTGCAGCATGTTCGGCGTTCTTCTGTGCCTTTTTGACCGCTTCGGGGTCACTGTCGCTGCCCGAAATGCGGCAGAGAACGTCGGTGCGGATTTTACCCGCCAGTTCCTTCTTTATCTGCAGGGCCTTGCCTGCGTCGTATATCTTCAGGTTCTGATAGGCGAACTCCCTGCCCAGCCCCGGAGCAACGTCATGGGCATACAGGAAGGCTTCGATCGGAATCGTGCCGCTGCCGCAGAAGGGATCGTGGAGGGGCAGCCTGCGCTTCCAGAACAGTTCCTGCAGGAGCACCGCAGCGGTCGTCTCCCGCATGGGGGCAAGCACGTTCGCAGTCCGGTAGCCCCGCTTGTGGAGCGGTTCTCCGCTCGTGTCCAGCAGGATATGGGCAACATCGTTTTCGATGTAGACGCGGACGGCAGCTTCGGCACCGCTTTCCGGCATGGAAGAAACATTGTACTTGTCGCCGAGCTTCTGATAGATTGCCTTCTGAATCATTCCCTGCACAGCATGTTCGCTTTCAAGGGAAGAATGGTAAGTCCGCACCTTGTCAACGCGGACCCGGCTCGTGAGCTTGAGGAAATCCTGCCAGGGAGCAGCGTAACAGCCGTCAAAGAGCGCATCAAAATCGCCCGCATCGTAGGACGCCATCTGGATGTAGACCCGGTCGCCCGTGCGCAGGCAGTAGTTCGCCCGGTACAGGGTATCTTCGTCACCCGTAAAGGCAACCCGCCCGGGGGCGTTTCCCGCGAGCTTACAGCCGAGCAACTTGAGTTCGTTGCCGAGAATCCGTTCCGCACCGACGGCGCACAGCGCTACATAGCTAATCATGCTGACACTTTAACACTTTTTGACAAATTGTTCAACGAGACGAAACTTGAAAAATATGCTAGGCTTCCCCTATGAAGATGACGTTAATGGGAACGGGAACGAGCCACGGGGTTCCCGTCATTGCCTGCGACTGCGCCGTGTGCAGGTCAACCGACCCGCGCGATACCCGCCTGCGCTGCTCTGCCTACATCACGGAACCGGCACGCATTGTCATAGACACGGGACCGGAATTCCGCCTGCAGGCCATACGCTACGGCATACGGGGACTGGATGCCGTCCTGCTGACCCACAGCCATGCGGACCACCTGCACGGCCTGGACGACCTTCGCATCTTCAGCCATACCCGCTCGTCGGACGCTTCCCCGTCAAATCCCCGCAGCCTCGAAACCGAAGGAAAGGGAATCGCCATCTACACGAACCCGACCTGCCTCCGGGACGTCCGCTACCGCTTTGACTATGTGTTCAAGGAAGTCCAGCTGGGGGGCGGCAAGCCCAAACTCGACATGGAAGACAACTCCTGCTTCAGGCCCGGGAATCCGCTCGTCATCGGGGGACTGGAAATCCTGCCCGTTCCCCTCCTGCACGGCTCCCTCGAAGACTCCGGCTACCTCCTGTCGGAAACAAGCCCCCGCGACGGCAGAAAGCACAGCATCGCCTACCTGACCGACCTGAGCTTCATTCCTGAGGAATCCGTCAGCTTGATTCAGGAAAACGCCGGCATACTGGACCACCTTGTCGTCGATGCAATCCGGATAAAACGCCACTCGACGCACTACAACTTTACCGACGCACTTGCCCTGGCGGAACGGCTCGTCCCCCGGCACACCTGGTTCGTCCACCTGACGCATGACCTGTCCCACTTACAGGTCGAAGCATTCACTGCCGCAATCCTGCCGGAATACCCGGCCCTGCTCAAGGCCGTCAGGGAGGGCGGTTCGGTCGGTCCCGCCTGGGACGGGCTCGTCCTGGAAAGCTGAGCCGCCCCGATTCCGGACCTCGCTGCGGCAGCTCACAACAGGATTTCGTACCGGAAGCACAGCGGGGCTCCATTCCGGCAGCACAAATCCGGTAGCAAAAAAAATGCCGGAAAGCCCGCAGGGGACCTTCCGGCGTCTATTTCAAAAGGACCGCCCGGAAAAGAGCGGTCCTGCTCATCAGAAGCTATTCGCCCAGCTTGGAAAGCAGGCCCTCAACCTTGTTCCCCAGACAGGCAGCAAGATACACATCGTCGAGCGAACCGATGCTGTTCTTCATGTAATCCAGAACGAACTTCACGAGCGGGAGCCCGTGCATATCCTTCGCCGCTTCCGGCTCGGAGAAGGGCCGTTCAAGATCAAAGTCCTTCCGCCATGCTTCGGCAACGGCCAGCAGACCGGGCTTTCCTTCCAGGCGGGAAATCACCCACTCCAGCTGCAGGCGGTCTTCACCCTGCATGAACTGGGCTTTCCGGTCTGCAGGCAGGCTGTCCGCAAGGCTCCGTAGCTGACGGAACATATCCGCCGTCTGCTTGTACTGCTCCGCCGTGCTGCGGTCGGTAATTGCCTCTTCAATCTCAGAAAGCTCCATGGAAAGCTCGTCTTCCTGATCGTTCAGGAAATCCTCAATGGACGGATCGGCTTCTTCAGTCTCTTCAGCTTCCTCTGGCTCTTCAATCACATCAGGCTCTTCGATATCGCCTTCAGCCTGGGGAAGCTCCTGTTCCGGCTCGCCGCCGGTCTCTTCCCCGGCTTCCATGTCATCGGGTTCAAGCTCAAGCTCTTCGGGTTCAGGAAGCTCCTCGGCCTCCTCTTCCTCCGGCTCAAGCACATCTCCTGCGGCATCTTCCTCAGACTCGGGAAGCACGTCAACGTCAACGGCCTCTGCTTCGGCGAATGCTTCCGCATCCGCATCGGCAAGCGACTCAACCTCGTCTTCAGCCTCAGCGGGTTCTTCCGGCTCAGAGAAATCTTCCGGTCCGGCAAGAATCCCGTCCTCGTCCTCTGCTTCGTCAAGCAGCTCCGCCTCACCGACTTCTTCTGCCTCCGGTTCAACGATCACTTCGACGTCATCGCCGCCCGCATCGGCAAGTTCTTCCGGCTCTGCGACCTCTTCCAGCTCCGCGACCTCTTCCGGCTCTGCAAGTTCTTCCGGTTCTGCAACCTCTTCCTGCTCGGGAAGCGTGTCCTCTACCGGCGGCAGCGGCTCAGGCTGCGCTTCTTTCTCCGGCTCCGGCTGGTAGCGGGAATCCGCTTCGTCCTCGGCATCGTCAAGCGGCTGAATATCCTCATCAAGGTTCACCGGCTTGCTGCGGTCATAGCCGTCATCCAGCTCTTCCTTCTGGAACATCCGGTCATCTTCTTCCTGCCGCTCCCGCTGCGGGGCAGACGCACCGAAGGGATTATCCTTAAAGAAGTCCGCATCGTCTTCAATCTGATCCAGCTTGTCGTCTTCGGAAATCAGTGCGTCAAGGCTGTTGTCATCGCTCCGGCTTGCCTCTATCTCATCATCGAGCTGATTTTCAAAGGGCGTCGCATGCTCGTCGTTCTGCGTCAGGCTTTCCAGATTATAGCCGAATGCAGGCATCCGGTCCTCACCGTCGTCTTTCTCCGCCGGCTGTTCCTGTATATCGGAAAGATCAACGTCAATCGTCTGCTTCCGTCCTTCACCGGCACCGGAAACGGCAGCCTGTCCGGCCGCTCCGCCGTCCTCGCCTTCCGCCAGAGCCTGCTCAAGGTTCCGGACCGGAGCAGCGGCAGGAACCAGCTTGCTCACGTTGTCGAACTTCTGCTTGTAGGACGGATTTCCGCTGTACTTTTCCGAGAGGCTGCCGTAAATCTTCTGGGCATCGTCATAGCGCTCCTGCTTCTCGTAGTTCGAAGCAAGCATTGAAAGCGCCCGGCTGTCAAAGGGTCGGACGTCCAGATACTTCTTGAGTCCTTCCTCCGCCTTTGCATGGTCTCCCCGCTGGTCATAGCGCATGGCCCCGTCTTTATAGTAGGCGACATACGAGGGGTCAATCGAACGGATCTGCTTGAAGCACTCGTCCGCCTGCTCCTCGTCGCCGCTGCAGATGTAATACTGGCCCATCAGGTTCAGGGTCTTCACATCCTCGGGATTCCGCTCCATGACCTTCTGGATCTTTTCATAGGCAGCAGTCAGCTTGTTGCTTGAAAGCAGGATATGGGTATACTGCCTGAGCATGTCAACGTCTTCGGGAGAAAGCTTTTCATACGTTTCCATCGTATGAAGGGCCTCAATGACATTTCCGTCCAGCTCGTAGGCGTTCGCCAGTCCCGAGAGGGCTTCCGTATTCTCCGGTTCCAGCGACAGGGCCTCGTTGAACTGCGCCTGTGCCTCGGAATAGGAGTCGAGCTGGGTATAGACATGCCCCATCTTTGTATGCATGCCTGCGTTTTCCGGGTGCAGGCTCAGGGCCTGTCCCACAAGATTCTGCGCATGTACTGCATTGTCCTTGGACAGCAGCAGGTCCGCATAGCCGTCAATCGCCTCAAACCAGCCGGGCTTGGACCGCAGGGCTGCTTCGTACTCGTACGAAGCGGCTTCGACATTGCCGACCTTCTCGTAGGCTTTCGCAAGGTTCAGGTGAAGTACGGGATGGTTCGGGTCAATCTTGAGCCCCCTGTTGAGCGTATCAATCGCCTTGGAATAATCCCCCTGCAGGTTATAGATGGAACCCAGATGGTTGTAGGCAAGCACATCATCCTTCTTGTGCTCAATGACCATTTCAAAGCAGTGGATTGCCCCGGGGTACTTCTGCATTTCCTTGTAGGTAAAACCGAGGTTGTAGAACAGCTGAATGTTGTGCTCGTCAATGATGATGCCCTGCTCAAGGATGGAAACTGACTCGCGGTAGCGCTGAAGCTTGCGGTAAATGGAACCGAGGCTGTTCATCGCCCCCAGATTCTTGTCATCAATGTCCAGTATCTGCTGGTAAAAGGACAGGGCTTCCTCATCGCGACCCGTCTTCTGATAGAGGCTGCCGAGCTCGCTCAAAAGCTCTATGTTGTCCGGTTCTTTTTCCAAAAGGGATTTAAAAAGATTCTCCGCAAGCGTGAAGTCACGGGCAAGGACAGCAGACTTCGCCCTGCCCAGCGTCAATTTAGAAACTGCATCCGACATACATTCTCTCCCTTTTTCTTCATATATATTCAGATATACTCAGAAAACTCTCTGCGTGCCGCCGGAAAACTGCATTTTCCGGACGGCATTCCTGTTTTACTCAGAAGGCTTTTTCAAAGGCCGTGCATACACTTCTTTTGAAAGGACTCCCATTATCTTTTCATTCACATTCGAGTAGGCTGCTATCGCAAAATAGTAAATCTTGCCGTTCGTCAAGCCGTTGAACGTGATGGAATTCTTGTTGCCGACGTTTATGGGCGACATGCCTTCGACCGCTTCCCGTCCCAGATATTCTCCCGGCCGCTCCCCGTAGTACACATAATAGCCGCCGGTATCCTTGTCCACCGAATAGGTCCAGCTGAGCGTCACGGAACTGTCGGACGCAACGGCAGTCACGCGGAAAGGCGGCAGGGGGGCATCGATTTCCCTAAAGCTGAGCGCCACCGTCGTCACGGCAGGCGAAACCGCCCCGCTTCCGTCGGGATACAGGTCAACGGCAAGCTGGAAATACAGGCCCTTGACGTTCTTTATCTGGGAATGATTGCGGACGGGAATCCACTCAGGATAGCTTTCCGTCCATTCAAACTGGTTGTTGCCGCTCCGCACGTACATCGCGACGTCGGTCTGGGCAGGAACTTCCAGCGCGGCATCCACCTTCAGGAGTTCCGCATTCGACGAAATCTTTATCGGCTTGGTAACAAAGCGGCCCCCGTCGCGGGCATAGCTGTCGTAGCGCATCGCAACGGCGCTTTCGCTCACATTCGTCCGCTTGATGTGGAAGTCGTCTATCAAACCAGTATACTGGGGACAGATGTCAATGTCCGCTACGACACCGAGGTTGCAGCGGTAGACGTCGCCGCCCAGCTCCTTTCCGTTGGACGTAATGTAGCGGATTGCCTCTATGCGGCCGTTTATGCGGTATTCGAGCAGGCCTGTTTCCACGTCATAGCTGATTGCATGGTGGGTCCACTCATCGGGAATCAGGGTGCTGTAGGACGAAAGGCTCAGCTCTCCGTCATCCTTCTCGTAGCCTTCAAAGACATTCGTAAAGGTCCACTCCAGATGGTTCTTGTAGAAGGAAGCACTCATCATCTGGTAAATCGGGCTGTTGCCGGCATTCTTCGATGACCGCCAGGAAAACACCTTTTCGCCGTTCTCTGCAACGGCGGGGTTCAGCCAGAATTCAATGAGGAATGAGTTGGTAAAACCGGTTGTACCGAAGAGGGAGCCCTTTGCCCCCGAAAGGCGCAGGCCGCCGTTTCCGCGGGACAGGCCAGCCCCCTTGCCCATCTTGGCAGCGTCGGTCGGAAGGATTTCGTTGGTAACAATCGCATAGTTTCCCGTCATGTCAACCGGGCTGTCCCCTTCAAAGTCTATCAGGAGGTCGGTATCGGGAGTAAGGGTCCGGCTGTTCGTGTCGAGCATCATGCAGTCGTAGCCGTAGCGGCCCTTCTGCACCGCAATGCGGAAATTCTGCGCATCATCAATCAGGGACCAGCCGGCCTTTCCGCCCATGCTGACCACCCGCTCCGAGGCGTATAGTCCGCCGCAGCAGAGAAAAAGGGCCAACGATATATAAACCGAACGTATCAAACCATTATGCATAATTCATTCCCATACTATCGGAAACTGGCGAAAAATTCCACCTTTCTGAATTTATCGTTCAAAAAAGACGCTTTCTTTAAGGAAAACACAAGATGAAGCAGGGCGTTACTGCAAAAAGAACCCTTCCCATTCTGCCCGTCCCGTGCTATGATTGCCCCGGAGGATTATTTATGCAAGGTACATTCTGGGCACTGGTTCCCGCAATCGTCGCCATTGTCCTGGCACTGATTACAAAGGAAGCGTACAGTTCGCTCTTTGTCGGCATCATCATGGGAGGACTGTTTTTCTCGGGCTTCAGCTTCACCGGAACGCTGAAGCACATCTTCAGCGAAGGCCTCGTGGCACAGCTTTCCGACCCCTACAACGTCGGCATCCTGATATTCCTGGTTTTCCTGGGCATCATCGTCTGCCTGATGAACAAGGCGGGAGGCTCTTCCGCATTCGGCAAATGGGCGGCAGAACACGTCAAGAGCCGTGTCGGCGTCCAGCTTGCGACGACCTTCCTGGGCATCCTGATTTTCATTGACGACTACTTCAACTGCCTCACCGTCGGCAGCGTCATGCGGCCGGTTACCGACCGGCAGAAAGTTTCGCGGGCAAAGCTCGCCTACCTCATCGACTCAACGGCGGCCCCCATCTGCATCATTGCGCCGATTTCCTCATGGGCGGCGGCTGTTTCCGGCTTTGCCCCGGAAGGAACGAACGGACTCCTCCTGTTCATCCGCGCCATTCCCTACAATTATTACGCAATCCTCACCATCGTCATGATGCTGTTCCTTGCCATCTCCGGCATGGACTACGGTCCCATGGTGCAGCACGAGGAAAACGCACGCAAGGGAGATTTCCTTTCCATCGCAACCGATTCCCCGGCAGACGCCGACAGCGCCGCCGGTACGAAGGGCAGGGTCATTGACCTCGTCCTGCCGATCATCGTGCTCATCATCTCCTGCGTCATCGGCATGATCTACACGGGCGGCTTCTTCTCGGGCGAGAGCTTCATCAATTCGTTCGCAAACAGCGATGCGTCCGTCGGCCTCGTGCTCGGTTCATTCGGCGGACTTGCCGTCACCATCGTGTTCTACCTTATCCGCCGGGTCCTTGCCTTCAAGGACTGCATGAGCTGCATTACCGAAGGCTTCAAGGCAATGGTTCCGGCCATTACCATCCTCGCGCTCGCCTGGACGCTCAAGAGCATGACCGACTCGCTCGGCGCCGCCGCATACGTTGCCGGCATCGTAGAAAAGACTGCAGGCGGACTCCTGCTCTTCCTGCCCGCCGTCGTCTTCGTCATCGCCTGCCTGCTTGCCTTTGCCACCGGTACGAGCTGGGGAACCTTCGGCATCCTCATCCCCATCACGCTGAACGTCTTTCCCCTGCAAAGCGGCAACCCTCTTTCCATCATCTGCGTGGCAGCCTGCATGGCGGGAGCCGTCTGCGGAGACCACTGCTCCCCCATTTCCGACACGACGATCATGTCGTCCGCTGGTGCAAAGTGCAAACACCTGGTGCACGTTTCCACCCAGCTGCCCTATGCGCTGAGCGTCGCCGCCGTTTCATTCGTCTGCTACGTCATTGCGGCATTCGTGAAGAACGCCGTCATTTCGCTGCTGACCGGCATTATCCTGATGCTCGCCTTCCTGTTCTTCATGTACAAGCGGCAGCAGGCAGGTAAAAAAGCATAGGCCGGTTCAAATTTTCCGGCTGTTTTTCCGCATTTTCCGCCGGAAAATGGACAAAAGCATCGTTCTTCCGCATATAAGAAAGCATGGAGGAACGAATGAAACGATGCATGCTTTTGCTGCTGCTCGCACTCCTTACCCTGTGTCCCCGGCCGGGGCAGGGGGGATGCTGCGGGCATGGTCCGGACTGCTGCGGGCACTGCCCGGGAGGCGGCGGACTGGTAACGCAGGCATTCGGCGTGGAAAGCGTCGTCTGCGTGACCAAGAAAGGAAAGAAGTACCACAGGGCACAGTGCCGGGTACTCAAGGATGCGGAGGTACAGAAGCTGTCCAGAACGGAGGCCGAAAACAAGGGCTACAGCCCCTGTAAAATCTGCAAACCATAAATGCCTGTTATCCGCCGGTGAAATCTGCGTTTTTTACGGGAAAATCTGTAACGCAGGGACCGGCCCTTTGGTTATATGGGTGATTATGCAAGGATACATCAGCAGCGACAGCTTGCAGGCACAAACTGTCAGTAAGCTGAAGTTGCTTCGTTGCAATCACTGCAGTTTTATGCATGTACGTCAAGCACACAGGCGTATATGAGTTTTCTGCATCCTCCTCTCCTTTGGCCTGCTGGCCGTTTGTCAAACGGTCAGCAGGTTTTTCCTCTTTAAAAGGGGCTATGCGAAGTGGCGGACAGAACTAATTCGCAGACACAAGCTCCCGTTCTATTGAATGCTCAATCGAGCGTTCAATGAAACTGTTAAGGGACATCCCGTGCTCCATTGTATAGATGGCAAGCTTTTTGTGCAGATTGGGAGAAATTCGTATATTAAACGAGCCTTTATATGCTTTTTCCGGTTCTTTTCCTTCCTGCTCGCACAAAGACAGGTAATCGTCAACCGCACCATGAAAATCAGCCAGAAGCTCGGAGGCATTCGTCCCCTCGTAGGAAATAAGTGCCCGAATTCCCTGAACCTTGCCAAAGAAAACACTATCCTCTGGGGAAAACTCAACACTGCCGACATAGCCCTTATACTCAATCGTGTTGTTCATATCAATTCCTCCTGCCTCAACACATCCAAAAGCTGCTGTATTTGATATCCTTTTAACTCATTACCGGGATGCGGCTTGTGAAGCAAAATCGGGGAAACGCCATCTGAACGAGCAAAGAGGACTCTTGAACCGCTTGTTTTTCCTTTGTTCGAGCGGAAATATGAAAAATATCCTAACAAAGTTTCTGCCTCATCAAACGTAAAATCTTTCGGTTTTGATTTTAGCCGTTCTATAAGCTTTTCTTTCTTGCCCACACGTGTACTCTAGCACAAGCAGAACGATTTTGCAACTGATTTTAGTTGCAGCAAAGCGAACGTTTGCCAAAAATCCCGAAATGTGCTATACTATCGAAGCTTGCAGGAGCGGTTTCTTGTCATACAGCCCCGTTTCCTGCCATATTCTGCCGAAACACCGCCTTTTTAGCTAGAGTAGGCACTACTCCCTATCTAGCGTGTACACCACCGCCTTGCAAGAGTAGACGGCATAATCTAACTAGATTATGCACCCTCTCCAGTACAGTATTTGCACCCAAGACTGGACTGTATGCGGTCCCTGTACCGTACAGTCTTCACCCCCGCGACACCGTTATCATCACTCACTTGCCGCCCGGTCATCACCCCCATGACACCGTTGTCATCACTCCCCTGACCGTCCGGTCATCAAACCGTGTGAACTACGGTCTTCGTTCCCTGTGCAATAGTAAAGCTTCGCCGTACATGAAGGGGCTCTGTCATGTACACCGCCTTGCCAACAGGAGGAATTGAACCGCATAAAGTAGACCCGCAAACAAAAGTACAGACAAAATCCCGGAACTGTGGTATGATGGTTCCGGAGGTGAGCGTATAGTTTCTGTTAACGGATATTTTGATGGCACGGCATGCATAGCCACGGACACATCCCAGTTCCGTCCGAACCAGCGGCTTGTAATAACCGCTCTCGACGAGGATTTTACCCCTCCTGAGGATGTAATGGAGGAACGCAAGCAAAAGCTCGCAGAAATGAAAAAGTTCTTCGGCTGTCTGTCACATGAAGAAGCAGAGGACATTCGCAATCATCGGGTAAACTTGCCGTCCTTGTCACAAACAGCGATGTAAAAGACTGCCTAAAACCTTATTTGCGAGAGATTGTAAATATTCTGAACGAGGACTACCATGCAAAATTCTTCTGCATGGGAATGAACGGAGGCAATAAGAATCCGCGTCACTTATCACGGATTTCTTATAAGACGAAGATGGTTGAAATCGACAAAGCGTGGATTGCAGCCTTGCTGAACTAGCCTTCCCTCCGTTACTTATACTAAAATACCGTAATCCTTTCAGAATACAATTGCACGGCTTACACAAGAATGTTGCAAGCCTTAGGAGAGAATGCAGCAAAGCTTACGCACGAATGTTATAAGCGTATCATCCAATTGCTACGTGTACACTTCACAATTGAGGGCGAGATACCTTCTTTGTGAAGGGGACAAGACAGCCTGCTTTTTGTTGCCATGGACTTCCGTATGAAAAATACTCCGTCTTGTCGGCTTGTAGACAATGAAAGCTTCTACGTCCCGGCATAGTTTTACCGCAAACGAAACAATCCGGCCGGTAAAGAACTTTTTCATATCCGAAAACACCGTTTCATTCGGGCGAAAATTTCCACGTTCAACGGAAAGCCCTTTCTTGTCCAAAAAAGCAGCAGAGGAAACATGCCCGTTGTCTTTCCAGAACATACTGGTATGTTCTGGCGGATAGACGGCCCTGTATAGCAGTTCATCATCAGAAAAGGCTTTATCCATTAAATTCCTTCACAATTTTTTCAACCATATATGAAGAATACGGAATGGAACCAGAAAATTCGCTTCCCTGCTTATCTACCCTGTAATACTCGAGCTCCTTCTTCTTTGAAATCTGGAATTCCAAATACGAACCGTCACTGCCATCGTATTCGATTTGGATCGAATTATTTGCAGTCGGAAAAACCTGCGGCTGCGTTTCAAGGCTCATGACGAGAGATTTTGCTTTGTTTACAAGCTTTTTGGGAATCCGTGAGGCTCCATTTCCATTCCAGTTCCTTGGAAGCCTTTGTATCTCATCAAGTTTCCGAAGATTTGCCAAAAGCTCCCGAGAACACACTTTCCCTGCAGTCTCACCTTTCAGCTTTTCAATAATCAGCCGGCGGATGCTTTTCCCGGTAAAAGAGGATTCATTCCTTACAATTTCCTGCACTTCATACGGAATTGCGACAATCATTATAATGCCCCTTCCTTATCTTTCAGTGTATCACACCCCCGGTTCCATGGCAAGCCTGCCGGAAGCACGGACTTTTTCGCCTGCCGCAGGAGATGAGGCCGTGCAGGAAGCACCCGTTTTTTTTCAAAAAAAATCGTTGTAAATCCATAAAAGCCGTGATACACTTTATCTATGAACGAGAAAATCATTGTCGACACGCTCGACAAAAAGCAGACCATAAGCCCCGACATCTACGGGCATTTTTCGGAGCACCTGGGCCGCTGCATCTACGGCGGCTTCTGGGTGGGCAAGGATTCCAAGATACCCAACGTGAACGGCTACAACAAGGCCGTCGTGCAGGCCTTCAAGGACATCGACATCCCCAACCTGCGCTGGCCGGGCGGCTGCTTTGCCGACGAATACCACTGGAAGGACGGCATCGGCCCCTATGCCACCCGCAAAAGGATGATCAACACCAACTGGGGCGGCGTCATCGAAGACAACTCCTTCGGCACCCACGAGTTCATGGGCCTGTGCGAGGAACTGAACTGCAAGCCCTACATCTGCGGCAACGTCGGCTCCGGCTCCGTGCAGGAGATGGACGAGTGGATCGAATACATCACCTTTGACGGCGAGTCACCGATGGCCCGCCTGCGCAAGGAGAACGGGCACGAGAAGGCCTGGAAGCTGCCCTACTTCGGCGTGGGCAACGAGAACTGGGGCTGCGGCGGCAACATGCGGGCGGAATTCTATGCGGACAACTACCGCCGCTACCAGACCTTCGTCCGCCAGTACGGCAAGGACAAGATCTTCAAGATTGCCGGCGGCGCAAACGGGGACGACTACCGCTGGACCGACGTGCTGCTTGAGAGCGCAGGCAACATGATGGACGGCATCTCCATGCACTACTACACATTCGAGGACAGCTGGGCAAACAAGCACCCCGCGACCGGCTTCGGCAAGCAGGGCTGGTACCGCATCCTGAGCAACGCCTTCCGCATCGACGAGATCATCCGCCGCCATGATGAGGTAATGAGCAGGCACGACCCCGCAAAGCGGATTGCCCTCGTCGTGGACGAGTGGGGCAACTGGTTCGAATGCGAGCCGGGCACCAACCCGGGCTTCCTCTACCAGCAGAACTCGGTCTGCGATGCCGTCGTCGCGGCCGTGCACCTGAACATCTTCAACAACCATTCCGACCGCGTCCGCATTGCAAACCTGGCACAGGCAGTCAACGTCCTGCAGTCCCCGGTCCTGACCGAGGGCGACAAGATTGTCCTGACCCCCACCTGGCACGTCTTCCACGCCTTCAAGGCGCATCAGGGCGCGACCCTGCTCGGGACGAGCTTTGCCTCCCAGTCGGCGATCTTCCACGACGAGGAGCAGAAGAAGGACTTCGTGCTGCCCGGCCTCTCCGTCTCCGCATCCGAGCGCGAGGCAGGCGGAAAGACGAGCTACCTTGTCACCGTCGCCAACCCCGACGCGGACAAGTCCAAGACCGTCGAGATCAGCCTTGCAGGGCTCAAGGGCAAGATCCAGTCCGCCGCCGGCACGATCATCAACGGCGACAGGATGGACACGATCAACAGCTTCGAGAAGGATGATGCCGTCACCGAAAAGACCCTCGCGGTCAAGGTCCTGGACGGGGAGAGCGTCTGCATAGAGCTTCCCGCCCATTCCGTCGCGGCGGTCACCGTCACGGCATAAGCCCGGCGCAACGCAGGACAGCCATGCGGGCCCGGCCCCGCGGCTGCCTCAGCAGCATGCACAACAGCATTTTATAAATAGGAGTAGTATATGCATTTGAAAGAGTATGAATTCTGGTTCATCACGGGAAGCCAGGACCTGTACGGCGAAGAAACGCTCAGGCAGGTCGCAAAGGATTCAAAGGAAATCGTCGAGTCGCTGAACAAGTCCGGCTCGCTCCCCTGCCCCCTCGTCTGGAAGCCGACGCTCCTGACGCCCGCTTCAATCCGGGAGACGCTTGAGCAGGCAAACGCCGACGCAAAATGTGCGGGAATCATCTGCTGGATGCACACCTTCAGCCCCGCAAAGATGTGGATTGCCGGCCTGAACGCTTACAAAAAGCCCCTCCTCCAGCTGAACACCCAGTTCAACGAGAAGATTCCCTATGCGACGATGAACATGGACTTCATGAACCTGAACCAGAGCGCCCACGGCGACCGCGAGTTCGGCTACATCACCGCCCGCATGGACGTTCCCCGCAAGGTCATCTGCGGCCACTGGCAGCACGAGGACACGCAGAAGCGCATTGCCGACTGGATGCGCGTTGCCCGTGCGGTCGCGGACGGCAAGACCCTCCGCGTCATCCGCTTCGGCGACAACATGCGCGAGGTTGCAGTTACCGACGGCGACAAAGTTGCGGCGATGGTCAAGTTCGGCTGGTCCGTCCCCTACTACGGCATCGGCGACCTGGTTGCCTGCATGAACGAGGTAAAGCAGGGTGACATCGACGCGCTCTATGACGAGTACAACCAGAAGTACGAGATTGTCTACGACTGCGGAAACGGCTTTGACAAGGACTTCGTCATCGGCCAGATCAAGGAACAGGCAAAGATCGAGATTGCGCTCCGCCGCTTCCTCAAGGACAACGACGGCAGTGCGCTCTGCACGAACTTCCAGGACCTGCACGGCATGAAGCAGCTGCCGGGCCTTGCCATCCAGCGCCTGCTCGCCGACGGCTACGGCTTCGGTGCGGAAGGCGACTGGAAGACTTCTGCCCTCGTGCGCACCTTCAAGGTGATGACCGCAGGCCAGGTCGTCGCCGGAAAGAAGGGCAATGCCTTCATGGAAGACTACACCTACAACCTCGTTCCGGGAAAAGAGGCGAACATGGGAAGCCACATGCTGGAGGTTGACCCCGAAATCGCCGTCTCCAAGCCCAAGATCGAGGTGCACCACCTGGGCATCGGCGACCGCGAGCCGCCCGCCCGCATGGTGTTCAATACGCTGGAGGGAGCGGGACTCGTTGCCGCCGTCGTGCAGATGGGCGGACGCTTCCGCTGCGTCGTCAACGAGATAGACGTGATCCCGCCGGAAGCCCCGCTTCCCAAGCTGCCGGTCGCCCGCATGCTCTGGAAGCCCCGGCCGAGCCTGGCAACATCCGCCGAAAGCTGGATCCTCGCAGGCGGCGGCCACCACACGGCATTCAGCAACATCATCAGCGCGGACATGCTGCGTGACTGGGCCGAGATGGTCGGAATCGAGTGCGTCGTAATCGACGCGGACACCAGGGTACACCAGTTCCGCAACGAGCTGCGCTGGAACGAAGCATACTGGAACGCCCGGGCATAAAACCCGCAGGGCAGAAACGCATGAACCGGAAAGACGCCGTGACCGTCGGGCCGCAGCGTCCCCTTCCGCGGGAATACGTTTCTGCCTATTGACATTTTTTTCGTTTATGAGTATAGTAACAGCACATTGCATTCCCCGATTGTGTAATGGTAGCACTTCAGATTCTGGTTCTGACTGTGGGGGTT
>CAMJZA010000008.1 GCA_946410085.1 uncultured Treponema sp.
GCTCGCGCCACTAGCACCTCAAGCTAGCGTGTCTACCAATTCCACCACCCCCGCATTGTATGCGAACAGCACAAGGTTACTCTGGAAAGCTGCCCCTGCACTGAAATGTAGCGTAATAATAGAAGATTGCAGCAATTTAGTCAAGTGGCAGGCACGCTTTTTGTGCAGGACATGCCTTTTCCCTTCAAAATGCAAATTTTGTGCTTTCACAGTGGCAAATTCCATACTTCTGTGATACTATATAGAGCTATGGCGTACTTTCCACTTTTTGTAAACTTGAAAAACAAAGAGGTCCTTGTTATCGGAGGGGGTACTGTTGCCTTTCAGGAGATGGCAACATTCCTGACCTTCGAGCCCAAGATAACGCTTGTCGCCGCAGAAGTCGGCCAGAACCTTGAAGTCCTCATCGGCGCATACTCAAGCCAGGTCAGCTACATACAGAAAGAGCCGACGCTGGAACTCCTCCAGTCGCTCGACTGCAACCCCACGCTGGTCATCGTCACGACCGAAAACACCGCGCTCAACGCCGAAATCTACGAATACTACCGGAATAAAAATGTCCTTGTCGAAGACATCTCCAGCCGTTCCCGATGTGACTTCATCTTCCCGGCAATCCTCAAGCGGGGCGACGTCGTGTGCGGCATATCGTCAAGCGGGAAGAGCCCGCACGTCTCCCAGTTCATCAAGACCCTGATCGAAGGGGCAATCCCCCAGAACATCAGCGAAATCAACGAACACATGGAAGAAATCCGCCGGGCCGTCCGCCAGTCCATCACCGACCCGGCCAAGCGGTCGCGGACGCTCCAGACCATCTTCATGCGCCTCATCGAAGACGACAACCAGACTTCCGATGCGGAAATAGACGGAATCATTGCCGATGCGGAACTTTAAGCTGCAGCAGTTCAGGTTCATATTCGTTGCCCTCCTGACGCTTGCCTTCTCCCTCGCCGTAAGCCGTGCCGTCATGAAGGGAATGGAAAGCCGGAAGCGGGAACAGGTCTCCTACGTTGCGGACAACATTGTCGGCAGGCTCCAGAACGTATTTGCCCAGTACTACATCACGGCAAAGAGCATATCAGGCTACGTGACAAGCAGGAGGGGCAACTATACAGGGCTGGACGCCGTCACCATCAACTACACGAACAACATCGACGGCATTGCCAGCGTCCAGCTTTCCCACGAAGACAGGACGGTCATGTGCCTGCCGGCAGGCTCCGGAGACATAGCGGCTGACGGCTTTTTGAGCGGCCTTTTGGCGGCTGACGATGCAAAGGCGCGGGATTTCAAGATTCCCATCATGAGCGGCCCCTACGACCAGCAGGACAGCAGCTGCCTCATCCTGCGTAGCCCCGTCTTCCTGAACGGAAACAGTGGCAATGCGGAATTCTGGGGATTCTGCAGCATCGTCATCGACATGAAGCAGTTCTTCGCCCGGTCCGGCATCAAGCGCATCAACGACATGGGCTACTCCTACCAGCTGTGGATGCAGGGCAAGTCAGACGTCATCGTGTACGACGGCATCCTCGGGGACTTCGAGACCCCCTACCGGGCGGACTTTTCGATGGGAAACAAGGACTGGATCCTCTACGTGGAGCCGATTGAAGGCTGGGTCAGCAGGGAAGTCATGACCGTCTGCGTTGCGGGCAGCTTCCTTGCCGCCATCATCCTGACCCTGCTGGAATTCCTGACCGGCAACATCATCAGGAACAATGCGATCCTGCGGAACCAGACCCGGCAGCTGCGCCTGTCCGAGGAAAAGGAGCGCAGGCTCAAGAATGTCTATGAAGTTTCCATCGAGAGCGTCGAACTCTTCCTCTGGGAACTTTCGCTCAAGGACGGCAGCGCCCGGCTCCTTGACAACCCCTATACCCAGAAAATCAGCCGGGAATACAATATCCCCCGGGAAATCCCCAACCTGATGAAGTTTATCAGTGCATACTGTATTAAGGAAGACAGCAGGGCGCTTGACAACATCTTTTCCAAGGTCCGCCAGGGGGACAGCAACATAGACGAAATCATTCACTTTGATCCGGGGAACGGCAGTCAGCTGCATACCATACGCATTTCCTATACGGTCATCTGTGATGAATACGGAAAGCCGGTCAAATGCTACGGCGTTGCGCAGGACATTACCGCAGACAACGCGAAGCGGGACGGCTACAACCAGGAACGGGTCTTCTTCGTCTCCTTCCGGGGCAAGGAGATGACGAACCGCCTCCGCGCCGACCTGACGACCGATGAAATACTGGACTGCCCGTCCGCCGTGCCGGAACTCACGGACCTCTCCTACACCCGGCATCTGGACGGCAACCCGGAAAGGGACGTCATCATCGAAGACGGCAAGACCGCCGGGGAACTGATGGGCAGGAACCAGCTGCTCCAGCAGTATTCCATGGGCATCCGCTCCTTCGTCTATGAATACCAGACGGGAAAGATCGGTACCACCCGTTCCTGGATACGGACTGTCATCAAGCTCTTTGAGTCTCCCGACAACAAGCACGTCGAGATGTTCCGCTATGACTACGATATTTCGGAACAGAAAAACGAGCAGCTCCTCATCGGCCGCATCATCAATTCAATCTACGAGAAAATCGGCGTCATTGACCTGCCCGACGGTACCTTCAGGAACTTCATGGTGAACAAGGAAATCGTGTCCGACAGCGGCATGCCCTACGACGAGTACATGCAGGTAACCGTGGCGGGACGCTACATTCCCGAAACCGAACAGGCGCTCTTCCGCGAGGCAATGCGGCTCGATACCGTCAAGAAGGAACTGGCCGCCCACGACCTGTACACCTTCACGACCCCCTACCTTGAAACCGGGGCAGATGACGGGGCAACCCTCAAGCACTACAAGATGATCCGCTTCTGCTACCTTGATGAACGGCGAGCCATCATCATCGTCTGCATATCCGACGTTACGCGGCAGAACGAGAAGGAGATGGAGCAGAAGGAGGAACTGCGCAATGCCCTCATCAAGGCGGAAAGTGCCAACCGGGCAAAGAGCGAGTTCGTCTCCCGCATCAGCCACGACATCCGTACGCCCATCGGGGCAATCCAGAACCTGACGCAGTTTGCAAAGAGAGACGTGGACGACAAGGAAAAGCTGCTCCACGACCTTACCCAGATTGAAACGAGCAACAAGTTCCTCCTCTCGCTCATCAACGACGTGCTTGACATCTCCAAGGTGGACAAGGGGCAGATAAAGCTTACCCCGGAAATTTATCCCTACCGGGAATACATCGACAGTCTCAGGAACATCATCGAACCGATGTGCCAGACCAAGGGCCTGCACTGGCAGATAGTCGAGGCAAAGGACGGCTACGGCGGTGCCGCCATCATAGACCGCATCCGCCTGAACCAGATAGCGCTGAACATCCTGTCCAATGCGGTCAAGTACACGCCCGAATGCGGGGAAGTTACCTATACGTCAAAGAGTTACCGGGCGGACGACGGGCGCTTCATCCTCGCCTTCGATGTCAAGGATACGGGAATCGGCATGAGCGAGGAATTCCAGAAGCACATGTTCGAGGAATTCTCCCAGGAATACAACAATTCCCAGCGGCCCAAGGGCATCACCGGCACCGGTCTGGGACTGGCAATCGTCAAGCGCATGGTCGACCTGATGGGCGGCCGCCTGTCGGTCCAGAGTGCAATCGGCGTCGGAACCACCGTCAGCGTTGAAATTCCCTGCGAGTTCATGACGGAAAGCGAAATAAACGAGTCGACGAAAAAGAACCTTGAACTGGAGCAGCAGAATGAGAACGCACAGGTCATGCTCCCGGGCAAGGTGCTGCTTGCAGAGGACAACCCCATCAATACCGACATTGCGATGACGATCCTTGACATCTTTGGCTGCAAGGTTGACCATGCCGAAAACGGCAAGGAAGCGGTGGAACTGTTCGCCTATTCCAAGCCCAGCGAATACGCCGTCATCCTGATGGACATACAGATGCCCTTCATGGACGGCTATGAGGCAACCAGGCGGATCCGCGCCCTCAAGCGGGATGACGCCAAGACGGTCCCGATCATCGCCATGACGGCGGATGCCTTCGAGGATGCCCGGCAGCGGGCTTATGATGCCGGCGTTGACGACTACCTGACCAAGCCGCTGAACCCGAAGGAGCTCAAGCGCCGCCTGCTCGACATAAGCTAGCGGGACGGTTGCCGGATACGGCCCGGCAGGCCGTTCCTGCGGCTACAGCTTTCCCATCGCTGCGAGGATCAGGCTTGCCGAGACCGTTGCGGCGGTCTCCGTGCGGAGTACCCGCTTTCCCATGCTGAGCAGGCTGAATCCGTCCTGAACCAGCAGGTCCCGCTCCCGATCCGTCCATCCCCGTTCGCTCCCGATTGCCGAAACCGCCCCGCAGCCTGGTCCCAGCAGGACGCTCCGCTCCCGCCCCAGACGGGAAGCAAGGCTTTCCTCAGGGCGAACATTATCCATCGCATACTTCATTACTGCCTGAAAGTCCCGGGCTTCCTGCCGGACTTCCGAAAGCGCTTCCGGCACATCCGGACAGATTTTGACCCGAGGCACGTGGGTGCCTGCCGCCTGGACCGTCCCCTCGAGCAGCATCGCATGACAGGCTTCCTCGCTGCAGAGCGTCGACTTGAGGTAGGACTTTTCTCCCAGTTCCGTCCCGCACAGGTACACCGAACAGACCCCCAGGCCCGCCATGTCGCGGAGCAGGCGCTTGAGCTGAATGGGGCGGGGAAATCCGATCAGCATGATGAGCGGGTACAGGGGCTTCCCGTCCCCTTCGGGAACGAAGGAGAAGGTCATGCTTCCCCCCCGGTAGCTTTTTCCGTTGGGAGCGGTCATCTGCTGCGCTTCAATGCGTTCAATCCGTGCCGTACCGGACTCCCCGCCGATAATCCCGGCGGCAAAACAGTCGCCTTCCCCCTTATGGAGGACGGTCAGGATGTGCTTCGCCCGCTCGTCGCGCAGGTCGAGCGGTACGCCCAGTTCTTCCGGTTTGAAAAGGCAGATGTTCATATCCCGGAAGCATAGCACAGGCCGGACGAAAAATCCAGCGGCAGGGGCTGTGCCCTGTGCAGGCTACTTGACTTTTACCTGCTTTTATGGCAGAATTCAGCTTCCTGCGGAACTGCCGCAGGTGAGGATGGTGAAACAAGTTGGCAAGCATTTTGGTCGAAGACGGTGAAAACCTCGAGAAGGCAATCAAGCGCTTCAAGAGGATGGTCGAAAAAGAGGGCATTATCCGCGAGTACAAGCGGCGTGAATACTATGAAAAGCCTTCAACGATCCTCAACCGCAAGAACAAAGCCATTCAGCGCAAGCTGATGAAGAAGACTCGTCCTTCTTCACGGCCGCATGATACGAAATCGTTCTAAAGGCGAAAGGCTCCCGTACAGGGAGCTTTTTTTATGGCAGCTCTCTAGTAATTTATATGGAGAAATGATACACTGACCCTATGAAAAGACCCCTCATCGGACTGAAAATTCTGAAAGCGCTTGCTCCGGCCCTTGTGCTGCTGGCAGTTTCCCCCTGTGATGCAATCGGGCTCAAATCAAAGGAGATTCCCCCGGACGCCTCTGACAAGGAAATCATTCAGATGGCACAGAAGGCGTTCAACAACAATAACTTCAAGCTTGCAACGAAGTATTACAACGAACTCCTGCTGCGTTACGGGGACAACCCGGCGGACTACGTCATCGGCACCTATGAGATAGCCCATATCGCCGTCAGGAAAAAGGACTACAAGACTGCGGTTCCCATGCTCAACGAAATACTCAATATATACGATGATACGCCGGCCGGTGCCATTCCCCCCGCATACCGGGTGCTTGCCCAGAATGACCTCAAGCGGGTCCCGGATAATACGCGGCGTACCATTACCGCTAGGGACAACAACAACGACTATTACGAAAACGGCGACTACGGCGACACGGACTTCTTCGGCACTCCCGATTACGGGGCCTCTGATGACGCAGACGACGGATACGGCGCGTCGGACAATGGCGGCTACGGCTCGGACGGAGATTACAGCGGGTTCCGCTGGTACTAGAAGCTCTCGGATTCCGAGGTCAGTTCAGGACAAAAAAAGGCGGAAGCTGTCATGCTTCCGCCTTTTCTTTTTTGCTGCCTGGTCTATGCACCGGTACTCTTGATGCACCGGTGACGGTATCGTATTCCGTCGTTCCTGACGTTCAGCTGCCCGTCTCTCCGGCGGGCAGGCTGCTATTTCCAGGACTTTGTCTTGCTGTTGTCATCGGGAACCAGAATACTCTGGATTGTTATGCCCTTTTCTGCCGTCAGGTTCATGACCATATCCTTCGAAATTTTCTTTGTACCGCGCGGCTTGCTGTGCGGCGGAGCATCACCGATCAGGACAATCCTCCGTTCCGCATTCTTGCGCCAGTTGTAGAACTCAAGGCTGCTGTAGAGTGCCTCGTAGACCGGTTCCGGTATGTCGCCGCCCTCACTGCCCTGAATGCGGATGCTGTTCAGGTTCTTTACGAACTTGTCAAAGTCGTCCGTAAAGTTGAACATCTTGATCGGCATCTGCTTGTAGCGCCAGTCATCACCATAGTCACGGTAGAACAGGAGGCCGAGCCGGATGTCGCCGAACTCGTTCAGCTGTTCCTTCAGGCGGGGCAGCCAGTTCTGCCGCAGGGACTGAAGGTCATCCTTCATGCTTCCCGTCGCGTCAATGGCGAAGACGATGTCGACTACATCCTTCGGATGAATTCCCGCAAGGATATTGTACAGGTCATCCGGCAGGGTGTCTGCACCCCGTGAATAGGTCGTCATGCCGCCGCCGCCGGACGAAATTTCGTTGAAGGAGTTTCCTGCATCTTCGTTGTAGTCGTCCGTCAGCGTAATCGTCGGCTCTTCGTCCTCTTCCTCATCGTCATAATCATACGTAGAGGGCTCGGGTTCTTCAGGTTCCTCCGGCTCTTCAGGCTCCTCGGGTTCCTCTGGTTCTTCCGGCTCCTCAGGCTCTTCGGGTTCCTCCGGTTCTTCCGGTTCCTCAGGCTCTTCGGGTTCCTCCGGTTCTTCCGGCTCCTCAGGTTCTTCGGGTTCCTCCGGTTCTTCAGGTTCCTCGGGTTCCTCATAGACGTAGGGATCCGGCTCGCCGAACAGCTCGTAGAAGGGGACGACCGGCTCCGGCTCGGGTGACGCCTCGCGCGGATATTCCGTAATCTCCGTCGTTACCGTGGTTTCGGTCGTCGTGGTCGTCTCGGTATCCTTCTTTTGGGAGTCGGGATCTTCCCAGGGCTCCTCGTCTTCATCGCCGGAAACAGGTTCGGGTTCGGGGCCGCGGGGCTTTTCTACTTCCTTGACGACCTCTTTTTCCACAACCTTCTCGACGACCTTTTCAACTTCCTTTACGATGACCTCAGGTTCAGCCTTCGCAGGCTCTTCGTCCCTGTCCGTATTGACGGGTTCGGGCTCCGGTCCCCGCTTCTGAGGCTTTGTTTCTTCTTCCGGTTCTTCCGGCTCCGGCTCGCTGACCGGTTCCGGCTGCGGTTCGACCTTCTTTTTCTTCTCTTTCTGCTTCTTGGAGACCTTTACGAGCGTTTCATAGTCGAACATGAAGGGGTTGTCCGCATAGCGGCCCTCATAGTCGGCGTACTTCTTTTCAAAGCTCCGGATGTTTATGAACAGTCCCCGCTCAATCTCCGCCGTTCCGTGGCGCTCCCAGGGATATCCCCAGACCAGCTTGCGGGGAATATAGATGTGAAAGCACTCGCCGAGCTTGGGATGCCTGACGACGGTAGAAGAAATGAGGCTGTACCTGGAATACTGCGATTTCAGGACCTCTCCGTTCAGCATGCGGATTTCGTCACCATTGACGCTGTTATATTCTTCGGCACGGTAGGCAAAGCTGTCCTTCTTTCCCTCCGGGTCCCTCGTCGTCTCGCAAAGCAGGACGCTGTTTATACCGGGTTTCTTGCGGATATACAGGTCGACGCCGTTCGTCTTCCAGTCTCCGTCCCGCTCTTCTACGACTAAATCTTCCTTATACAGATACAGGTCGGTTTTATCCTGTGCATGGACGAAACCGGGGGCAATACCGGAAAGATATATAATCGAAAATACTAAAAACAGCTTCACGTATTTCTTCATACTCTTATCATCGGCCTTTTTACATAAGCTTTTACTGGAAAGCTTGAAAAAAGGCGGAAATATGGTATACTGGAAGGCGATTGACGGTAAGACCAGTAAAAGGGAGTCCCGGAACAGCCGAGACTTTAGAAAGAATTTTGAAAGAAACAGAAATGAAAGAAGAAAACGCAGCGCTTGAGTTTACCCCGGTCAGCATAGACAGCTTCTTTGACAAGAGCGAACTTCAGGCAGATTCAATCGGCATAGGCATTACCATCCTCACGAAGCATCAGGAGATGCTGGTCAAGAAGCTCCTTGACGTCCTGCACAGGGATGCGCCGGATCGGGTGGAACACCTGGAAACGCGCCTGCGCAATGTCGAAAAGCTCGCAAAGGACATTGCCCTCTTTCCCTCCCTTCTGGAGCGGACGGAAACGAATACGAGCGTGCGGACGCCCCAGGAACTGGTGGAAAGCCTGATTTCCTACCATGAGGAGGGCGACACCCTCCTGCAGCTGCCTTCCAAGGCAACGCTGGGCAAGAGCTTCCTCGTTACGAAAGTCCATACCTTCTATTCCATGTACAAGCTTGCCCGCGACTTCACTTCTATGGAAGAAAAAGAAGTCAAGGAATACATCGACGAGACGATTTCCATGATGCTCACCCTCATGGCGGAAGACGTCTATCTGGACATCATCCGCGACGAGGCGATTGCCAAGGATCTCCGGCGGGAAATGGCGGTTTCCCTCATAATCCTCTGGGAACACCGGTCCGACCAGACGATTGACGACATTGCGCCCGTCCTCCAGTCCGTCTGGCAGGCACGGCGCAGGATAGCGCCGATTTTCGGCACGATGATGGGTACGAGCGAGCTCATGCAGGTGTCCATGCAGATGGACGGGCAGTGGGTGCAGTTCATGAAAGCCCGCCTTTCCGACCCGGACGTTGCACAGGCAATGGAAGAGTTCCTCTTCGGCATTTCCTATGAGCAGATTCTGCGGCTCAAGGAAATCCTCAAGAATCAGGGCGTCAAGAACATCGGCCGCGACGAGGTCAGCTCCTATCTGGGCGAGCGCGTCAAGACGGACATTGCGGCGGACTACCGGGACTTCTACCTCCTGTTCACGGTCCGGCGCGACAATGCCCGTGTCCGCTCCCGCCTGCACTTTGACGGTCCCAAGCATACGCTGGAAGACCACTTCATCCGCTTCGTCATCGAGCAGAATGCAGCCCGGCAGCTGATGGATTCTGTCGCAGCACAAGAGAACCGCCCATGATGAAGGAAACGAAGGAAGCATCGGAATCAAACCTGAAGAAAAGCTATCATTTCGGTGAGAAAATCCGGGCAGTACGGGAAAAGAAGCAGCTCACGCTCAAGACCGTTGCCCAGCAGGCGGGCGTCAGTGAAAGTCTTGTCTCCCAGATAGAACGCAACCGGGTTTCCCCTGCCATAGACACCCTCCTCTCCCTTGCACAGGTACTGGACATCCGCCTGGAATACCTTTTTGAAGAATACAACCGGCACGGGGCGGTCAAGGTAATCCGCTCGGACGAACGGCGGACCATGTACGAAGACAGCGTTGTGTACGAGGAAGTTGCCCGCCCGAGCGAGCAGGACGGCCAGCATTCCATAGAAAGCTACCTCATAACGATTCCCGCCGGGGATGCAACCCACCGGGGACACTACGGGCACCTTGGCAAGGAAATGGGCTATATAATAGAAGGAACTGCGCGCCTTAAATACGAGGACAAGGAATACGAGCTGGAAGCAGGCGACAGCGTGAACTTTTCTGCCGGTGCTCCCCATACGATCGAAAACACGGGTGACAGGCCGCTCAAGGCCCTCTGGGTCGTCAGCCCCGCCCAGAGGTTTATTTAAGGAAGCAGCACCGGAGCGGGTGCGTAAAGCTAGTTTTCGTCGTTGGAGATGGTGCCCGACCCGATAACGCTGCCGGTATAATCCTTTATTACGTAATTCATGCTCAGCACCCAGTCAGCAGGGATCGGAAACGACAGCGTTGAAGTTGCTGCCAGTTCACCGTCAACTGGAGTGGCAGGATATATTTGTGGCGTTACAGGTTCAGTTATACTACAGGGTGCCGCCGCTTCCACAGTGATAGCGGGAAAAGAGTCTGTCATAACCCGATCAAGCATGGAAAAAACAGACACATTTGTAGTGCCGATAGTGGCGGTACCGCCTTCATCGCGGCTTGCGAGCTTGACGCAGCCGGGGAAATTCAGGGCAGGGTTCATCGTGAGGGCAACACTTTCCACATCCCCCACCGTTATGGTCTGGAGCGGGATCTCGTATATCACGCCGTCTTTCACCGCCAGTCCCCCAATCTGAACGGATTTGCCTTCGTCTTCGAGTGAAAAGGAATAGTCTGTATAGTCTCCCGGGATAGAACTGCTCCAGCCGAACATGGGATCACTGGGATCCTCGTTGACCATCCAGCACCAGGCGGCTACGCCGGCGGGCGGGGTGACGGTAATTCTAAAGGTACTTGCAAGCGTCAGCTCAAGGGTGTCGGTTGCCCCTTGAACGGTCTTGCTCGCCCTGCCGGTGCACATAAGGTCCCCGTAAGAATCAATCACATCCATCCGCACGGACACGAAAGAGCCGGTCACCACGGCAGGGATGTCAAAATGGAAGTTTCCGTTCACGGCCGTTGAAGTATAGACGGTCGTAACCCCGTTTACGGTCATCGTAATCTTTATTGTCGCATCTTCCGGCAGCCACAAATCTTCTGCAGGAAAGTCCATCGGTACCGTTGAAGCAGTCCCCGTTCCCCCGATGCCGTCCGTGAAGAGTTCCACGAGCTTGTTTATGCTGCCCGTATTGATATTGTGCATCGCCTGGCTTGCGGGCGACTCGGACGAGCCTGCCGTGCCGCCGGTATACACCGGTCCTCCCCCCTGGTGCGAACTGCC
This sequence comes from uncultured Treponema sp., assembly GCA_946410085.1. Classification (GTDB taxonomy): domain Bacteria; phylum Spirochaetota; class Spirochaetia; order Treponematales; family Treponemataceae; genus Treponema_D. The sequence continues at coordinate 11,006 of CAMJZA010000008.1, forward strand.
GGTCCCGGGGCAGCCTGTCAGGAACAGCAGGCATGCCAGACCGGCAAAAAGAGAAACTGCAACTGTCCGCACCGCATTGTTTCCGAACCGCATCTCAGTTTTCATTTTCCGCCCTTTCCGCCGGTTTGTCAAGAAGAACACCGGGGCCTTATCTGCCGGCAGACCGCCCCTGAGAACCGGGGCTGCGCCGGGGATAAGGCTTGTTTTTAGCCGCATTGTTCTATATAATAAAACCATGTCGGGAGTTATTATTACCTTACTGCTGCCCTTCCTTGGAACGGCGCTGGGAGCTGCCTGCGTCTTTTTCATGAACCGGGCGATGAATGACGGTCTGGAGCGCGCCCTCGCGGGATTCGCCGCCGGTGTGATGACTGCGGCCTCCGTCTGGTCGCTGCTGATTCCGAGCATGGACCAGAGCGCCGCAATGGGACGGCTCGCATTCATTCCTGCGCTGACGGGCTTCGCCGCGGGAATCGTGTTCCTGTTCCTGCTCGACAAGATAACCCCCCATCTTCATGCGCTCGCAAAATCTCCGGAAGGCCCTCGGAGCCGGATTTCCCGGACGGCGATGCTCATTTTTGCCGTGACCCTGCACAACATCCCCGAAGGCATGGCCGTCGGCGTCGTCGTTGCCGCAATGCTGAACGGGAGCGGCGGCATCAGCTTTGAGGCTGCCCTCGCGCTTGCCCTCGGCATTGCCATCCAGAACTTCCCGGAAGGAGCCATCATCTCCATGCCCCTCCGGGCCGAAGGCAACAGCAAGCCCAAATCCTTCATCTTCGGAACCCTTTCCGGCATCGTGGAACCGATTGCCGCCCTGCTGACAATCCTGCTGACCGGCTTCATTACGGGCATGCTCCCCTATCTGCTTGCCTTTGCAGCGGGCGCAATGATTTACGTTGTCGTCGAAGAGCTGCTGCCGGAAGCGAGCCGGGATGAAAAGACCGACATCTGTACCATCGGTTTTGCCATCGGTTTTGCCCTGATGATGGTGCTCGATGTCGCCCTTGCCTGACGGCGGGTTACCTGGGCGCAGTTCCGGTGTTTTCAAGGCGGGAGCCGTAGGCCTCCCCCTTCATTTTTTCAGAGAACTAGAGAGGTTATACACAGATGAAACATTTGAGCAGAATGCTCGCCCTTGCCCTGTGCCTGACGGCGGCGATGGATGCCGGTTTTGCAGCCGGAACGCGGAAGACGTCCGCAAAAGAAGGAATCATGATGGCAGAAGCCGAATCGGCCCTGTTCAGCGACGGCTATAAAGTGACGGCGGTGACCCTGCTGTACCGCAAGAAGATAGAACCCTCCTCGGTATCTGCCGATGACTTTGAGATTGCGGGGCAGACCGTCAAGTCCGTGTCCGTCGAGGGCAGGAAGGTAAAGCTTTCGCTCAACTGCGACAACCGCTGGTATCCTGAACGCCGGGATGCTCCAGAGCAGGATGCGGACAGTTCCTTCAGCAGGTATGTGACGGTTACCCAGAGCGGAGACGTGACCGTTTCCGGCGGCAAGGAAATCTATGCCGGTCCTGCGACGGTGACGAGCAAGAAGATTATCGATCCCAAAGTCATCAGGGAATTCAACGAAAAAGTCTTTAAGGACGATGAAACCGGCATGGAGCTGCGCTACTGCGTCTACCTTCCCCTCTACTACACCGAAGGCTGGAACTACCCGGTCATCGTCTTTATTCCCGACTCACGGGCGAATACGAACGTCAGCAAGTCAACCCTCCTGCAGGGAGAGGGGGCAACCGTCTGGGCGACCGAGGCCGAGCAGGAAAAGATGCGGTCCATCATCATTGCCGTGCAGTATCCGAAATATGTCCAGGACCAGTACGGCCCCCTCGTCAAGGAGGACGGCAGCTGGACGGTCGGCCTGCAGACCGTGTACGACCTGATCAGAAGCGAACTTGCGAATACGAGGGTCGACAGGAACCGGATTTACGGCATCGGGCAGGGAGACGGTGCTGCGGCGAACCTGCAGATCGGGCAGAAGTATCCTTCGTTCTATGCAGCCCAGCTGGCGATTTCCCCGATATATGACATAAAAGACACGCAGGCGCTGGAGCGTGGGCGCCTGTGGCTCATGGTGTCTTCCAATGACAGGCAGTCCCGCGAAGCTGCCGAACGTGCGGCAACCAGCTGGAAGAATGACGGCGTCCGGGTCAACAGTGCCATCTGGAAGGTTGACCTGAGTGAGAAGGAGTTCGAAAAGGCTGCAAAAGAGCAGGCGGACAAGAAGGGAACCGTCAAGTATACGATGATAGACGGCGGCTGCCGCGAATACACCTGGTGCATTGCCCACCGCATCAACGCAATCCGCGAGTGGCTGTCGGCCCAGTAAGGGTGCGGCAGTCTTGAGGGCGTCCGGTTCCTGAAACTGCTTGCGGGTGCCTATACCCGGGGACTTCCGGACTCCCTGCAGTATTCATCGTACAGCTTTCGCGGGTCGGGTATGCGGCGCAGGCAGTTGTACTCATACGAATACTGGCAGAGTGTCCTTTTGAGATTATCGTCATACAGATAGTTCAGGAGGACACCCCGCTTTGCAATCGCATCGACCTGTTCAAGCCCGAGGAAGAATGTCTGCAGCTGCGGTCCGTAGCAGCGTACATAGACTTCATTATCGCCGTGCCGGTAGTCACCGTCAATGCAGGTCATAAAGTCTTCGAATGTTCTGCTCAAGTCCGTATACCGGCCTTTTTCGTTCCGTATGCGCTTCAGTTTTTCCCTGTAGACCGTGTCATAATCGTCCCAGTCTAATCTGCTGACCTGACAGCCTTCCGCATGGCATTCGCACATGTCGCGGACCACATCTTTCCCTTCGGCAATCAGAGCATACTCGATGAAATCACAGTCAAGCTTTTCGTGCTGCAGCATGCTGTCTGCCAGTTCCCCGCCGAACCGCTTGCTCAGCTTTTTATGCAGGTAATAGATGATATCCGTATATGCCAGTTCATGCGGATATGCCGACCATTTTGCATACAGGCCCAGCAGGTTCACGGTTATGACGAGGCAGCAGGAAGTATCCGATTTTTTTACATACAGCTGCGAGATGAAGCAGCTTGTCGGTGCTGTATCCGCATCGAGCTGTCCGGCAAGCTGTTCCGAGAGCTGTGCCGGTATTTCTATGGCAAGACGGAAGCTGAGGACTTTCGGCAGTGAAAGACCTTCCATGATGTAGTCATAGCGGTATAAAATGCCCATGCAGGTGCCTCCTTGCCGCTGCCGTACTGAATGGCGTTGTCCGGCAGCCGGCGATTGTCTGACAGACCGTTACTGCCCGCCAGCCTTGAAATTATAGACCGGCTGTATGATCTGTTCTACCGTAACCGTCGCTTCTATTGCCGCAAGAATCTGCGCCATCGGCTTGTATGCCATCGGCGATTCGTCAAGGGTTGCCTGTCCGATGCTTGTCGAATAGATGCCTTTCATGGCGTCCTGATATTCCTGGACCGTAAAGCGCTCTTTTGACTCGCTGCGCCGGTACAGCCGGCCCGCCCCGTGCGGTGCAGAGCAGTTCCAGTCAGGGTTGCCCTTGCCGGTGCAGAGTAAAGAGCCGTCCCGCATGTTCATCGGGATGATGAGCCGCTCGCCTTTCTGCGCCGAAACTGCCCCTTTGCGCAGGATTTTCTGTTTTGTGTCGATGTAATTGTGGACGGTCGAAAAGGCTTCTATTATATCGGTCTTTTTGATGCCGAGTCCGGTCCGTATGACGTCAAGCATGGCGCGCCGGTTCAGGGCCGCATATTCCCGGGCACATTCCATATCGTGCAGGTAATGCGCCAGATCATCGCCTTCAATATACGAAAGTTCCGTGCTGCAGGGTGCATAGTAGTCGCAGATTTCCTTGCCGAGATGGCGTGAACCGGAATGAACGACAAAATAAAAATGTCCCTTGCCGTCCCGGTCAACTTCTATGAAGTGATTGCCGCCGCCGAGTGTGCCGAGCTGGAGTTTTGCACGCTGAAAGTCTACCGGGGCAAGGAAAGGCATCCCGTCAAGTGCTTTCGCAAAAGCGTGCGCTTTTGTCCGTTCAGCCGCTCCGGACGGAATCTGCTCGTGCACAAGCTCGTCAAGCTGCTGCAGGTCCAGTCCGCCGGAATTTCCGTTACCGCAGAAATCCTTCCGTACCACAAGCACGTCGACGCCGCAGCCGATGTCAACGCCGACAAGGTTCGGCACAATCCGTCCTGCAATCGTCATGGTCGTGCCGACCGTGCAGCCTTTCCCGGCATGAACATCCGGCATAATGCGGACGGACATGCCATGGCTCCAGATTTGATTCATCATCTGGAGGATCTGAGCGTATGCATCGGAATCTATGCTGTCGGCAAAGACCTGTGCCGTATTGCAGCGTCCCTGAATTTCTATCATACCCTTCGCCTGCTCCTGCACCATGCATCGTACTGGTCATGTTGGTTCCTTTCAGTCATCAGGAGCATCCTGTGCGGCCTGTTCCTTACGGATGGCAGCAGAGACAGACGGAACCGTGCTCAGAATATATGTGTGTCCTAAAAGTCCGTCTTCGTCATCACCGAGGTTTTCAAACGAAAGTTTTGCTATCTGCCTGTCGGGAATAATCAGAAGATTTTTTGTCCCTTCCGGGATATATTTGAGGACAGGTTTTATCAGCTTCCCGTACAGATCGGGAATATAACTGCTGAACGATTCGTCCGGCCCCCGCGAAAAAGTCTGATGCTTGGAAGCCTCGACCGCATAATCATATTCGGGGTCGAGCGCTATGGCCTGTAAGCCGCCGCCCGTAACGACGAAGCAATACGCCGCGGTATTCAGCTCCCTGCAGTCTGCGGGGGGAATGGCGTATGCAAGGATTGCCGTACTGCTTCCGCACCATTGCCTGACAGCCTCAGGCTCAAGCGGCTGCAGGTCCTGGAACAGTTCAGAGGACGGAAGGCCGTATACTGCATTCTTAAAGCGCTCTGTCTGCATCGTTTCCAGGTATCCGAAAGCCTTCTGCGGATTATCATGTTCGCACTCGAATTTGATTGCATGGTAATACAGCGGGAAAACCTGCAGCATCTCATCGTAGCTGATAGTTGGCGCACGCTGCCGTATGCATTCCGCAGCATGCATGGCTGCACTCAGAATGTTTCTGCCTAACTCGCTGTCTTCAATATGCGCTGCCCCGCACATCCTGACGGCCTGCTTGTAATAGACAAGGGACTTCTCATATTCCCCCTTATCGCAGAGGACCAGTCCGACATTGTTGTATGAAACTGCTACATGGGGGTGCGGTTTCGTGTACAGGCTTTTGCGCAGTTCCAGGGATTTTTCAAACCAGCTGAGCGCCTCATCTTTGTCCCCGTTAAAAAGCAGGGCATCCCCGATGTTGTTGTACAGGGTTGCCGCAGATGCATCTGTATCCCCGTATACCATCGTATACAGTTTTATTGCTTCCCTCTGGTACTGGACGGCACGCGCATAGTCCTTCTTGACCTTGAGCAGTATGCCCCCGATATTGTTGCACAGGGCGACCGCTTCAATGCAGTTTTCTTTATGGACGGCACCGGACAGCTCCAGCGCCTGCTTATACTGTGCAAGCGCCTGTTCCGTGTCGCCCTGTTTGAGCAGCTCATCTCCTTTCGCACAGCATGAAGCGGACTTGTCATAGTCGCTTTCTCCGGGCTTCATTTTGTCCGGGTCCGGCACGGCAGCATTGTCATTGTTCATATTGTCGTTTTCCATAGCGCTTTCTCCTGTCGGGTATGGAGTGTCCCTACCGTATTTCAAGGGTCGTGCAGGGGCCTAAGCGAATTGTGTCGCCATGATTAAGCCTTACATATTTATCCTGCGGAATGCATCCGCCGTTCAGGAACGTCCCGTTCGTAGAATCGGTATCCTTCAGGAAGTATGCATACTTTATTTTCTGTATGATGCAGTGATGGCGGCTTACAAACTTGTCGTCTATAATCACATCGTTGTCGCTGTCTCGTCCGATGGTTGTTTTCTCAGTCAGCTTAATCTTGCAGTTGTTGTATATCAGATGCGAAACAGCAGGTTCCTTTGTCTCTTGCAGCAGGGCAAACCGTTCCCGCTCTTCCTGCATCTGCTGCATCATCCGTTCCATCACTTCATCAGGAACATCTAAGCCGCGCCGAATCATTTCCAGCTTATGCGCCCGTTCATGATGGGCACGGGCATTTTCCTCATCACCCTTAGCTGTTAAGATTTTTTCTATTTTCTCATGCAGGGCAATCAGGCTAGGATGGTATTTCCCGTATGCTCTCTCGCTGGCATCAATCGAGTTTTCATAATAAGCCAGGGCCTCGTCATACGCACCTTTACCGCCCAGTATGCTGCCGATGGTTTCGCATACTGCAGCCGTTTGCGGGTAATATGCCTTGTAGACTGCCCGGCGGATCTCCAGCGCCTTCTCATAGTAGGAGACAGCCATATCATAGCTGCCCTGATCATTCAGGACGCGTCCTGTGGTTGCATACAGGGCTGCCACATCGGGATGTTTTTCTCCCAGTGCGGCCTTTCGTTCTTCGAGGGCCTTCATATAATAGACTAACGCCTGCTCGTGGTCTCCATTTTTATCGAACTCTGCAGCCGCCTCAAGATTTGACTCTTCCAAAGCCGGATCCTCCTTTTGCCCGTATCAGGTCGCAGAATGCCGTTTTTACTGCCATTCAGCCCATTATACTCAAATTATAGGGCCTGCATGTGTATACGTCAAGGAAAATATACAGTGCGCCATTTCCGCCCGGCGGGTATGAAAGTTACGGCAGCTGGCACGGACTATAAAAATGAGGACGGAGGAATCTTCTGCCGGAAACCGCAAACGGTACTTCGGCTGTGCGAAGGGGGAGAATACGGTACAGGCATTCCTGCAGAATTGAGCAGATGCTTGTGTAAACAGTTTTCATGCCCTCAAAACAAGCCTATTACTGGCTTCATTCCGGCGGTCCTGTCGAACACGCTGCACTAAGAAAACGTAATGCAAGGAGTCAGATATGAAAAAGGGTCGATCCCCGGGGAAAAGGTTCCCGATAAAACCACCCCTTCCCGCATCCAGAGAGACACCGGATAATCCGGAAGTGAATTATCCGGTGCGGGCCTGTGCCTCCTAGCTTACGCTAACCGGCGAGTCAATGACCGCCGTAAAGTAGCTGGTTCCGGGTTTGGTCACGATGCTCACGTCGTAGCTTCCCGGACTCAGGTCCTGCGGAATTACGACATCCACGATGTTCGACCCCCGCCGGTTGTAGCTGGAAAGGCGGACGCGGCCCTCCGCATTCTCAAGGAACACGCCCTGCTCGGCATCGTCAATGTCAAAGCTGAGGTTCCGTCCGTGCAGGCGGAGCGTCTTTCCGGCACTGGCGGAAAGCACCGTGCTTTCGCTCGCATCGCTCTGCAGCACCGTCACCCGGTAGAGTTTTGCCTCACCCCTGATGTCCGGCGGCATCTGGCGGTATTCCAGCGTCGTCCGCACCCTGCCGGTCGTATCGCTGTTCGCATTGAACAGGAAGCCCAGCTGATTGTTGCCGCTGCCGAGTACGAAACCGTCCTGGATGGTCCGGCAGGTCCCCGTGGCGTTTGCCCGCAGGCTTCCGAAGGGAAGCTCTACATTGTAGCCCTTGGCGAGGTACTTCACCACGACGGTGTTCAGCACGCTCAGCATGCCCATGTTGTCCGCCTCGGTGAACGAGGAGTTGTAGCCTGTCATCTCCTCTGCCAGCTTCTTGACGGACAGGTTCTGTGAGCAGCTGCTCCTGAAGCAGTAGCCGTCTTTCTCTGAATCCTTCGCAAGAGGATTCTTCATTGTTGTAATGGTAAGCATATTCTATGCCCTCCTAAAGTGTTTTTTACGGGAACATACGCTCCCGCTTGATGGCCATAATATACGCCAAAAAAAGGGGGGCGGTTTGTAGTATTTTGTTGCAAACCTGCTGCGGGGAAAGTGCTTGTCCTGCCTGCATTTACACGGTTTTTTCAAGTCCGTTTGTCATTTTTTGTTGCAAAACACACAAAAAATGCCGGACGGCCAGGTCGAATGTTTCGGATAATTTTGTGGAATCTTTCGGACAGGCTTGCAGAATGTTTCGGAAAGCCTTGCCGAATGTTTCGGAAAGCTTTGCCAAATGTTTCGGAAAGCTTTGCCAAATGTTTCGGAAAGCCTTGCCGAATGTTTCAGAAAGCCTTGTCGAATGTTTCAGAAAGCCTTGCCGAATGTTTCGGAAAGCCTTGTTGCTAAAATATCCATAAAACTTGTATTTTGCGCATAAAAAAACATTCGTAAAACTTGTATTTGAAGCTTGAAAAACACCCGTAAAACTTGTATCCTATGCATAAAAAAATTCACCTATCAAGGACTTTTGCATCCTGTAAGTATTCGCGGAATAATTCGGCCATTTCAAAGATCACATCCAGAGTCCCGTTAAAGTTCTCTGTGTTTATGCCTCCGTCATAGCACATATGATATTCAAGAGCCACATATTCCTCATAGCTGTAGGCAGTCGTAAAGAATTTATTGAAATTCCATTTGTTCAGCAGGAGGGCAAGACGGGCTTCGGGTATCTGCTTTTTGATGCGCCAAACAGTATTAAAGCTCAGCAGTGTCCTTTCTGCACCGACTGCAATCGAGACGCAGATGCCCGATTTTTCGATATCCAAATCCCTGTTTTGATAAATGCTTGCATACGGAGCATACTCGTCATTCAGCAGATTTTTTAGACTTGCAACCCTTATGGCATCCGACTGCAGCGTTTCAGCAAAGGAACACACCGATACTAAAGCAAGCAGTACAGCCAGTACCATCTTTTTCATAATCTCCTCCCTGAATTTTCTCTCTGCATATATATTCAAATTTTCAGTATAAAACCTGTTTACACAAGCATCTGCTCAATTTTGCAGGTATGAATCTTTGCTTTTTCATCATAGTTCACGCCGATAAGCGGCATAGACTTTTAAAATACAGCGGCACGGACGGGAAACGCACAGGTACTTGTTGTCTGTTGCCATAAACTCGTTGATTACAGCAATCATCATCGTTTTGTCAACATAGATTTTCCGTGTAAGAGTCGCCTTAAAATTCTCGTTGTCCGGGTTCAGATAAATTCCCATGCTTAATAATCTCCACACCATAGTATAGCATATAGAGGCTTTATAGACTACCTTTTCGTCATGAAAAAGTGCTCGAAAAAAGGATCATGATAATTGCATAGTCCAGATTCAGTGAAAATTGACAGGAAGGGGGACAATCTTAATCACCATAGAACTCATCATATATAACCTCGCCTCCCAGTTCGTCCTCACCGAAGTTTTCGTCAAGGCTGCCGGTGTGGACCTGCATATACATGCTCTTTTTCATGTGTGAAGTTTGAGTTATTTATTTTTCCGAAGAGCTGTCGTAAACGGCGTAATGACGATTTACGACTTCCGCAAAAGGATTGATTTCCACATCATTCGATTTTCCCGGAGGCGTATCCCCACAAAGAATGATAGTATAATCTTCCCTCTGACAGGAAACCCAGGGTGTTTGCATACGTCCAAAAGAAATTAATGCAATGACAGGAACGGTTTCTTCAATATAATTTGCAAGCTCTCTAACCGAAACACCATCTCCGTCTGCATCTGCTATCCCTGACAATGCCTGCAGAAGGCAGTAAGTGAAAACGCCATGTTCTCCAACCCCCTCGAAAGCAGACTGTGTATCAGCTGCTGCAGTAATCACGGTTTGACCGCTTGTATGGGCAAACCGTTCAAAAGCTGTTCTTTCGCTAATTCTCTCTAAATCTCTGGCAAGATTTTTTTTCTGTATGAAAGCCCCAGCGTTACAGGTATCAAGCATTATTACCGTCTTTTTTGCCTGTAGTTTTGATAAGTTCTCTATCAGAAAGTTCTTTGAAATACAGCCGGAAAATCCGTCTTGTGGTGAAAAATCATACGGAAGAAAATAATACTCTCCATTGCTTGCAGTTCCATGACCAGATATGAACAGAATAAAAACGTCATCAGGTTTTATGAGTGTCGAAAGTGTATCGAAAGCTTTCGTAATGTTTGTACCGGTTGCTTTTTCATTCGAAACTTTCATGATGTTGATTTTGGAATACAGACCTTCCGGTGATTTTCTGAAACATTCAGAGAGGTCGTTCATATCATTGACCGAATACCGTAAATCTTGCAAACCTTCATGTTTATAATCATTCACGCCAATTGCAAGAATAAACAAATCTGGAGAGTCTGTTATACCGTTCCATGTGGTTGATGCGAGTGCATGCAGACTTTCAATTTTTCCAGATGAATTCAGAGCATAAGCCTGAAATACATTTTCTCCATCATCTAAAACACATTTGCAGGAAAAAATAAGTCTGCCCCCCTTTTTGCTTTTCACTCCTTTCGAAAGCTGGGTAACTCTACCGTTGTGTGAGAAATACACATTACCAATTCCTCCGCCGGTATCAGAAATCACAACAGAAATTTCTATTTCCCGGTTCGCTGAATTCAGGGGAATAGAACCGAAAGAGACTTCGGGAGCATTTCCTGCCGTAAAAAGTAAAGGCAATGGATTTTCAGCGATTCCAAGGCCGCTCAGTTTTTGTGCAACAAGATCAGGTCTGTACAGTATCTCATAGAACTGTCCAAGATAAAACACATTCAGACCATCGACCAGATGCATGAATTTTTCAATACCTTCGTCATTACCAGTAAAATATCCTTCAGGTGTGTATGTAATGAAATTTCCGTTTTCGTCAGCATTGATTACCGCAATGAGTTTTCCCGATGAAACATCATAGCAATCGAGCTTTCCCCCATAAGACTGACAGAACAGTTTCCTCCCGTCAGCACTGAAAAATGCCGAGAGCGGAGATTTTGCTGGAAATTTTCTAATAAATCTCCGATCCCTGAGATTGAATATGGCACATTCGTCTCTAGTAAAGGCAGCGATAGTATTGCTGTCACTTGCAAAACAAGCGTAAAGAGTATCTTTCAGAAGTAATTCTATTTCGAATGAATCCGTCGCATAGATTTGAACTCCCCATTTTCCGATTTCATGATTCATATACCACTTTCCATCAGGACTGAACGCACCGGAATCCATAAAACCTACATCTCCGTTTCTGAAAATGGATCCAGTTTCTCTGTTTATCACGACAGATGTACCTTTGATTGATAATGCCAGAAAGCGGCCATCTTCACTCATAATAAGATTGTTACAATAACCTCCTGCATTCCACTCAAAGATGCTTTTCTGTGAGTCAACATCAAGTACATCCAGTTTATATTCGGCGGAATCAATGTAGGCAACAGTTTTTCCATTTGCACTTACGGCAAGTTCAGAATACCATCCTGTTTTAAGCGGAAAAAGATACCGGAGTTTCTGTGTTTCAGTCTCATAGCTTACAAGGGAAAATTTCCTCTCTGCTTGTATGTATTCCAAGAAATAAAGGCCCCTGTCAAAAAAAGAAGGACTCGAGAAATTATAGCGAATAATTTCCTTTGAGACAGGCTGCAACTCCATATTTGAATTGAAGAGAAGACTCGGTTGCCAGGGAAAGCCTATTGACGAATGCAGCCAGATCAGATCTTTTCCCGGAACACGGTTTGCCCGCACTTCAGATGAGAAATTCTGTATTTCTCGTATAAGCTCTCCATCCAGACTCCGCCTGATTTCCAAGCTTGAGCCATAGTTGATTGCAACATGCTTCCCGTCTGGAGAAAAAGACATGGTTGTGATACTTGCGGAATGCCTTTTTGAGAGTTTCGCAAGCGTTTTTTTTGCGGTTATATCAAAGAGTTCTATGGAATCAGAATCCGAAGAAAAAAGAATGCTCTTTCCGTCCGGCGAGAATTGGATGTGTTCTGAATATCCTTCAACCGGTAAACTCAATTCGATTTTCCCAGAAAGAACAGACAGGATGAGGAGTTCCTGATCCTTTTCCCAGAAAATAACCGCAATATGCAGCCCGTCAGGACTTACTGAAAACTCTTTGATTTTCTTTCCAAAAGAGAAGGTCTTTTCTTTTTTCCTTTCCCTGACGTTTATGACGGTAACATCTTTTGTTTCGGAATCAGCATCTTGATAGAAAAAATAGTGTGAGTCGGTACTGAATTGCTCATTATTTGTCTGACAGTCAATCGGAACAGAAAGACGTTTTTTTAATGTTGCCTGATCATAAAATACAACTTCTTCATGAAACAGAACAGATGCCAAATAGTTCCCGTCGCTGGAGACAGCAACTGCATGAGATTCTATGTCTTTGAAAACAGTTTCGTCTCCATCTTCAATGCCTTTTGAGTGCAGCAAATGGCACAGAGGGTCTCCGTTCTCCTTGTAATAATCGTACCTGTAAAAAAAATGTCTTCCATCAGGGGAAACTGCAATTCCATAATGTATATCATCAAAAGTTCTGATAAGAAGTCCTGTGTTGACATCCCATAGCTTTACCTCTGTACCCGAACTTGTCAGAATGTGTTTTCCATCTGAAGTATAGTATACATGCTGTACAAAACCATCGTGCCATTCCTGAGCTGTAAAAACCGGGACGTGTATATCCTCGGCGATGCAGAAAAAGGATAACGCGAGCAGTATTTGTAAAAGAACAGCTTTTTTCATTTTTATCCCTCTTCGTACTATCATAGTAAATCAATCAGATTTCACTTCCGTCTGCTCTATATATCCTTTTCCATGACATCTCGTGCAAGACAAATGCCTATGTATGGAACGATCGGAACAATACGGACATCGAGTATCGCTTTCGTATACTTTACCGTTATAAGCAGGAGGTGTATACTTTTCTCCCAGACCTGTTCCGTTACAGATTCGACATGTAACTTTTGTTCTTACTATGGTACGGCTGGGTGAGCCATTGCTTGCCCCGGTACTGCTATTGGAAGTGGATTTGCTGGAATCCGAGCCATTCGTATACGTAGGTTTTTCCGAGGGGGATGACTCTCCTTGGCGAAGGATGCTTGCAACATCAGTGGTAATGGATTTAAAGATTTCAACCAATTGTTCTGCTGTGGATGTCTGTGCCAGACGGAGGATTCTTGCAGCATCAGTGGCACGGCGTTCCTCCGCAATATCAAGTGCCGTCCGTCCAATGTTATCCCTTAAATTTGTATCTGCACCTAAGGAAATAAGCGTTTGAACGGATTCAACATCATTTGCGCTTGACGCAAACATAAGTACGGTCTGCCCATACTCATTTTTCTCATTTATATTTGCACCAGCTTCTACAAGAATTTTTATCATAGCAGGGGACTTATTACCACCCGTAACAGCATAAAGAAGTGCTGTATGGCCATAATTATTCTTTGCATGTATGTCGACACCTGATTTTACAAGCCACTTTGCAACCCTTTGTGAATTATTCATCGCAGCTGCCATTAAAAGAGTATTACCAAGACCATTTCTTTCGTGTATGTCTGCACCTGCTTTTACAAGCAACTGCATGGCTTCAAAAGAATCGTTGTTGCCTGCTGCATAGAACAAAGCTTTTTCGCCATAGTAAGGAATGTTATTAACAATACCATCATTGCTTTTTATATTGATATCCGCTCCCGATTTAAGAAGTAATTGCACAGCTTCTGAATGGTTATACCATGCCGCTATCATCAGCGGTGTCAGGCCGGCCCTCGGCTCTTTCTCATTGATGCTGACTCCTCTGGCAATAAGTCGTTGCATTTCCGTTATATTATTTTTCTCTGCTGCTTCATGAAGGCTTATCAGAGACTGTGCTCCAGCATGAGAAAAAAATGCCATGCTGATAAGGCAGAATATCGAAATTAATCTATAGTTCCGCAAGATTTTTAGACTTACATTTCTATGAATCAACTTCTTTTTCATACATTACCTCCATAGCGTCTGAAATCAATCAGCTTGCAGAGCCTGCAGCGAAGGGGAAGCAGAAGTAGGATGGAAAGGAATGACAGACCGATCAGAACAATAGGTATTGAAAACAAGAAAGAAATATCGTCCGCATTCTCAAGAGTTCCCATCGTTATGAGTGAAATAAGAACTGCAGCACAGAATCCCAAAGCAAGCCGTACGGCTATTGCAAAGTCAATGGCTTGAATGTAATCCTCAATCTGTTTTCTCTCATCACTGCATGAAGTCCTGCATCCCAAAGCAAGGGCTTTGAAATAGGTCTGGAACAACTTTCCGGCAAACAGGAGTATGTACGATGCACAGCACAGGAAAAGCAGCATGAAAGGAACAAGCTTTATAAGTTTGGCAGGATAATCACTCAGCAAAAAAATGCCGCCAATGGACAAAGCACCAAAAAGAAGGGGGATACCCGCAATAAAGACAAGGTAAGGCTTTCCCGGCAGTTTAGGCAGTGTAACAGCAGCTTCGGACGGTGATTCTCCGAAAGCAGACAGTTTCTTTCGCAGCACAGATTTCGCAGAAAGGAGAATTATGAGCAATTCACCTGTATAGAGCATAGATACGAGCCCGAGGGCAAGAATTGGACCCATTCTATATTTTTCCTCCCATAGGGAAAGTATCATCGCAATGCAGAAGAATACCATCATGAAACAGGCAGAGAGGGCAGACTGAATGACGAGGGAAACCGCACTTATTGAACGGGCAATCTGTAGGGGAGGAAAAGATCTCTTTGCTACAGCCATTTTTGTTCCATTCAAAAAATCCATTATGGAGTTTGATCCGACAAGAACGGTAAGAGCCATTATGAGCATGACAAAGAAACTCGGAATGTCAATCGTCCAGAGAAAATGCCTGCCCTTTATACCAAGCGCAATCATACTCGACGCGAAGAGAAAGCCTATGGAGATGATATATGTCATTCAATTCCCCCTATGAGAAACATTTAGACCATAATTTAGTATTATAAGGGCTAAAAGGCCGCAAATCAAGCGAAAAATGAATCGGCTGTGTATGCTGTCGTCCAAACTGGATTCCCTGGTCGTATTCGGCTCCAGGGACGGCAGGAACTTCGCCACCCCGCAGGAGCTTCTGCATGGAGCAGGGGGATTACAGCCCCAAATCTTTGAGCACAGCCTGTGCATCGGTATCACCGCCTTCGGCTACCTTGAAGAAGTAGCGGAGTGCCGCTTCAGTATCTTCCGGCACCTCCTCTCCTGTATAATACAATCTTCCCAGCTGATAATCTGCGGCGGGACAGCCTCTTTCAGAAGCTTTTTCATAATTTTTAATTCCCTGCTTTATATCTTTCTTAACTCCCAGCGCATTTGCATAGCAATAACCCATCATATAAAAAGCATTTGCATTTTCCAGTTTCGCGGCCTGTTTGAAATACTTTTTTGCTGTCTTCCAGTCATCTTCAAATGTGACATAGTAAATTCCCAAATCAACCATAGCATCGGACACACCGAAAGCTGCGGCTCTTTTTGCCCATGTAACTGCCTGTTCATTATCAGGCACAACATCAAGATAGCCGTACTGATAGCACAGACTTACATTATAGCAGGCCGTCGGATTGCCGGATTCAGCGGCCTGTACCATCCTGTCAAACTCCTCGTTTGCGAACGCAATGCCGGTAACAAACAGGATTGTAAGCATTAGCAACAGGTTTTTCATATCAGTCACTCCCTGTTTTCATACATGCTTGCATACGGAGTATACTCGTCATTCAGCAGTTTTTTGAGAGCTGCAACCTTCATGGCAGACGGCTGCAGCGTTTCAACAAAGGAACCCACCGGAACCAAGGCAAACAGCACAGCCAGCGCCATCTTTTTCATACATACCTCGAATTTTCATCTTTCGGTCCGAATAAAAAAAAAGTATAAGGAGCAAAAGAGCATAAAGCAAGTAAAACGCATAGCTTTTCACTCTGGTTCCGGTTCCTGGTGCACCTGTGCCCCGAATCCGACTTTCTTGCGTGCAATCAAGAATGTAAGAGCTGTCTTTATGGCTGCAATCAATGCAATAATGAAACTCCCTTGAAACAGCATTCTTATGATGCTGATGCCGGCAATTGCCAGAATAATGATTAATGCCAGTTTTTTTCTTCCGATAAGAATCCAGAGGTACAATAAGGTTCCAACCAAGCCGATGATACCATATATCACTGCGGCCTTTTGATATGCAGTGTTATATTGCGTGGCAGGTTTTGTTGCATATTCAATGCACATAAGCCATTCCGCAGCAATCATCAGGCAAAACCAGATTATTGCCCCAATACCCCATTTGTTGCTTTTTCTCATAGTTGCCTCCAAATATTTGATGCTTTTTCATTCAAAGTTTCAAATGAGAACGATATATCATTTAGGACTGTTTTATATAACATCACTAATAAAATACGCTTACTGCTCTATATATCCTTTTCCGTGACATCTCATGCAGGATAAATGCGTATGTATGGAACGGTCGGAACAATACGGGCATCGAGTATCGCTTTCGTGTATTTTACCATTATAAGCAGGTGGTGTATATTTTTGCCCCAGACCTGTTCCGTTACAGAGCCGACATGTAACTTTTGTTTTTATTTTGGTATGACTGGGTGAATTATTGTTTACCTCGGTGCTGCTGTTGGAAGAGGAAGGTGATGTATAATTTTGCGTATATGAGGGATTAGACAGTGCTGCTGTCGTATCAGGTGTTGTAAACACCTGTAAAAGGTTTGATAAAAGATCAAGACTTGATATAAAAACATCTGCTAAACTGTTATCAGATGAAGTCTGAACTGTTTTATTGGATGCTAAAGCGGAAGAATGTGTCTTTTCTTCCGGTGAAACGGATAAGTTTCTGAGCAACTGAACGGTTTGGGAATTCTTGTTGCCAGATGCAAAATCAAGTGCTGTATGACCATATCGGTCTTTCGCATTTATATCTGCACCGGATTCAATAAGTAACTTCGTAATTTCTATACTGCTTCGCTCTGCAGCTATCATCAACGCTGTACGACCTTCTCGGTCTTTTGCATTTACGTCTGCCCCAGCCTGTATAAGCAACCTCGTGATTTCTATACGGCGATAACCTGTATAGAACTCTACAGCTTTCATCAAAGCCGTTCTGTCCAAATGATTCTTCATGTTTACATCTGCACCAGCTTGTATGAGTAGATTGGCAACTTCTACATGATTTAAAAATGCAGCATGCATTAATGCGGTACCATATTCATCTTTTGCATTTACGTCAGCTCCCGCAAGTATAAGCAGTTTTGCAGCCTCCAAACGGTTTGGCAAAGCTGCAGCAATAATTAACGGAGTTTCGCCCTTGTCATTACGGCAATTTACATCGGCTCCTGAAACAATAAATCTGCTTAAATCAATGAGGTTGTTAGCATTCACCAGTTCATGTAGTGGATTTCTTAAAAAGGCAGCTGTCTTGGAAGAACCTTTCCTTTCTGCGATTCTAAGAGCGGTCAAACCATTTTTTTCTTTTGCATTTACATCAGCACCCATCTGCATAAGTCGCAGTGCAACTTCAGCAGAGTCATGTTCAGCTGCATACATTAGCGCCGTGTATCCTGGGTGAGTAGCATTATTTATCACTGCATTTACATCAGCTCCTGCTTCGATGAGCACCTGTGCGGCATCAGCAGAATTATACTCAGAAGCATATATTAGTGCTGTATAACCAGTATTATTAGCAATATGTATGTCAGCATCTGCATTTATCAGCACTTGCATGGCATTGACAGAGTTGCGACTGGAAGCATCCATTAATGCTGTTATTCCATATTTATTAGTTTCATTAACTTTAGCGCCGGCATCTATGAGGATTTGAGCAACCTCAGCAGCATTATCCCTGCACGCATTCATGAGTATAGTATTCCCATATTCATCAGTTTCCTCAATATTGGCGCCAGCATCTATGAGTACCTGTGCGACCCCTGGAGCATTAAGAATTACAGTTTCCCATAATGCTGTATAATTATATTTGTCTTTTGTGTTTATATCTGCTCCTGCATCTATAAGGAGTTTTGCAATTTTCTTATTATCTTTGGATACAGTTTTTTCAAGGGGTGTATAACCATTGTTGTTCTTTATGTTTATGTTGGCTCCTGCTTTTATAAGGATTTGAGCAATTTCAGTGCGGTCCTTATATTCATTTGCAGCAAAATGAAGTGCTGTTTCTCCATTTTTGTTCCTAGCATTCACATCTGCCCCAGCATCTATCAAAATTTGAGCTGCTTCCGTATAACCGAATAACGCTGCGTCAATAAGCGCAGTGTTTCCGTTGCTGTCTTTTTTGTTCAGATTTGTACCGGTTGCTATGAGCCTGCGCAACTCGGAAGTATCTTTCAGTGCTTCATGTAGCTTTGGCTTTGCCTCAACAAAGCAAAGCGTGATGATAGCAATACAGAAAGTTGAAATTATTTTTTTTAACATAGCAGTTTTCCTTCGTTTAATAGTCTATATATCCCGAACCATTACAGATATAACATCGCTTGTGGGTGTGAGAGTTTACAATGCTTTTGCAAATGTCACAATATGACTTTGATGCTATTCCATCATATGCAGGAGCTTCTATATAATCATATCGAAGATATCCAGTTCCATTACAGGAGGAACAGATTTTATGTTCCTTGATGCGGGAAGGAGAGCTGGCAGAATTGCCATACGTTGAATATCCATACGGGTTTCCCAATACATCGTCATATAAATAATGATCCAACAATGTGTCGTCATAACTGTATGGGTTTCCATAAGGGTTTTTATACATATCAGTTGGTCTGGAATTGTTAGAATTGCCACTGGTAGATGCAGGTTCAATCCAGTAAAAACCACCATACTGGTCACAAGTTTTTCCTGGTTTTTTTACGACCGCAGCGACGTTTAGAATTCTATTTTCTCCTTCTATTTTTATAGAAACAGAATAAACCTCCTTTGCTGCGCATTTATACTCATTCAGCGCAGCCCAAAAAAGAAAATCCTCCTGTTTTGATAGCTTGGTGCAGTATCCAACAATATTATATCCTTTTTCACGCAAGAATCTTTCATAGCCGACTAAATAATCAGAAGGATTTATATCTTTAGTTGTTCCAACGTAGAATGCCATAGCACTACCACTGTAACCATTCTTGGTGTCCGAATAGTATTTGTAACCTTCCGCTTGCAATAAGACGGTTACGGACATTATTACCGAGAAAACAAGAAGCCTTTTTTTCATAGGGTACCTCCATAGCACCTGAAATCAATCAGTTTTTTGATCCTGCAGCGCAGGGGAAACAGGAACAGGACAGAAAGGAATGTCAATCCGATTAAAACAACAGGAATTGAAAGTAAGAAAGGAAGTTCTTCCCCTCTTTCAAGGGTTCCCAGTGTTATGAGCGAAATTAGAACTGCAGCGCAAAAGCTTAAAGCAAGCCGTGTGGCTATTACAAAATTCACGGCATGTGCATAGTCCTCAAGCTGTTTGCGCGTATCATTGCATGAAGTTCCACATCCAATACTAAGAGCTTTGAAATAGGTTTTAAGCAATTTTCCTGCAAGCAGAAGAATATATGATGCTCCATACAGGAAAAGCAACATAAAAGGAATAAGCTTTACAAGGGTAGCAGGATAATCGCTCAGCAGAAAGATATCGTCAATGGATAAGGCAAGGAAAAGCAATGGAATTCCTATAGCAAAAACAAGGTAAGGCTTTCCCGGCAACTTAGACATCGTAACGTTCTCATCGGACGGCGATCCCCCGAAAGCAGACAGCTTTTTTCGCAGCACAGATTTCGCTGAAAGTAGAATTATAAGCATCTCCCCTGCATATAAAATGGACACAAGTCCAAGTGCAAGTATAGGTCCCATCCTGTATTTCCCTTCCCATAGCAAAAGTATCAGCGCAATGCAGAGGAATACCATCATGAAACAGGCACAGAGAACAGACTGAATGACGAGGGAAATCGCACTTATTGACCTGGCAAGCTGCAGGGGGAGGAAAGATTTCTTTGACACAGCCATTCTTATTCCCTTCAAAAAATCCATTGCAGAATCAGAACCAATAAGGACAGTGAAAGTCGTTATGAGCATAACGAAGAAACTGGGAATATCAATAGTCCAGAGTATATTACCGCCTTTGACTAATGGTGCAATACAATGAGCAATGAGAATAAAACCTATGGAAATGATAAATGTCATACTTGTTCCTCTCCTGAAGATAATGAGTTGAGTAGCTTCGCTGCTTTTTCATGATATTCTGATGCTTTCCGTTGATTCCACATAGCTTCGTAGACATCTGCAATTCTATCGTACAATTCTGCTGTTCTTCTAAGGTCGTATGCAGCCTTAAATATTTCAAGGGCTTTTTCATAGCAGACTATTGTTTTCCTGCGGGTACCTTTGGCAAACAAGGCGGTTCCAACATTAATGTACGATTCGGCAACAGCAGGATGCTGCTCTCCGAAAACTTTAAGCCGTATCTCGAGCGCCTTTTCATAATTTACAAGCGCCTTTTTATATTCATCCATGTGCATTAAAATACTTCCGATATTGCTATACGAAGTAGCAACGTCTGGATGGTCATCTCCATTTAATGCTTTTTTTATCGCTAGTACCTTCTCATTGCAGGAAATGGCTGGCTTATAATCACACTCGTTGAAATATAGATATCCCATTTGGCTGTATAAACTTGCCACATCAGGATGATTCTCTCCATGTTCTGACTTACATTCTTCAATATCTTTTTCCAACTTCATCAGTGCTTTGTCATAGCTTTCGGAATCACGAGAAGACGCTTTTCTTATTCGCCGTTCCTTGTAAGCCATCTTCTTTCCCCAAAAATGATTGAAGCAAAAACTGATCGCGAAGCCGAAAAAGAGAAATACCAACAGGCCGATAACCATCAGTACAGAACCAATGATTGAAAAAATATGTGGTCCACCATCAAACTCTCCATAGCGATAAATAGATCCACCGGAAAAAATCAATACAAAACTGGGTAAAACCCCAATCAAAAAAGAAATGCTTGGTCTATTTAAAATTTTACTAACCTTTGTTGTTTTGGGAGCATCCTGATATGATTTGTATGTGTAAAAGACCTTCATAAATCTGCCGGAACCTCTCTTTTTGACTATTGTTTAGCTGATGTAATTACCGTCACGATCGTAATAAAGAGAAAGATTGCAGTGCTGATATGTATCATGCAATTCCTCCTATGGAATGCTTTGGAAACTCAGAATCATTACCTTGAATGCAGATAATTATCGTATTGATTCGCCGCTTTTTCTGCATCAGCCTTATGCTGGCGTGCCCATCTGTAGCTGTCCATATTACCGCTCGCATATGCCTGTTCTGCCTGACTTTCCCAATATGCGGCATCATTTTTCGCATCCCTCTTTTTCTGCATCCAGAGTTCCTGATAGCCGCTGGAACTGGATGAATTGGAATAGCTGCCAGTACCATAGCCATAGCTTGGGACAGAGCTATAGCTGGGGCTACTGTAATATGAAGATCCCGAATACTTTCCTTTATAAGCATCATCGAGAATCTTGTCTATGTCATAGCTGGGAGTGCTGTGATATGAAGATCCCGAATACTTCCCTTTATCAGCATCATCAAGAATCTTGTTTAAGTCATTGATTATCGTCTCAGTTTTTTTTCTGGAATCTTCAAGAATCTTTGATGATTGTTTATCAAATTCCTTGTAAACCCGTAAAAGATCCGGATCTGTAGGAATTGCATCATAGTTTCCGTTGATATAGTTATTCTCTATCTTGGATACCTCGTCCAGGGCTTTTGCCATACTGTCAAACCAGACCCAATCATCATCGTACATCCCGTAATAGTTTGAGCCATACGATTGAGCTCCTGCAAATGACATGGCAGCGAAAACAATGCATGCAATGACCGGGATTTTCTTTATGCAATTCATACGATCTCCTGCTCTTCTAGAGAACATCTTCTTCCAGCAGATAATCATTAAATGACTTGGCAATTCCAAAAATCAACTCTAAAGTTCTATTGAAGTTCTCTGAATCTACGCCCCCGTCAAAACAGAGGTAATAGTCAAGATAAATGAGTTTATCCCGTTTATAGGCAATCAAAAAGATTTTATCGGCGTTCCACTTATTCAGCAGACGGGCCATACGGTTCTCCGAGACTTGTTTTTCAACTGTCCATGTCGTAAAAAAATTCAACAGCTTCCGATTTTCATCGATTGTGATGTAGACATATATACCTTCGTTTTGTATACATAGATCTCCATCTTTATCTACAACCGCAAGGGAGGCATAATTGTTATTCAACATATTTTTCAAGGCTTGGGCCGTAACTGATGATGATTTTAAATTCTCGGCAAAGGAATACACTGATACTAAGGCAAGCAAGCAGATCAGTAGTTTATTTTTCATACAAACCTCCGAATAGTCTTTAAGACCATCTTTCGAAATTATAAGGGCTGAAAAGCCATAAGTCAAGTAAAAATAACCAAGAAGTTCACTTTTGAAGCACAATAAGGTTTTTTCCACATTAGGAGGGACTGAATCCTGTAAACCTGAAACTGCTTATTACAGTCTGTTGGCCCATTATAACAAAGGTGTACGTTCTATAAGGGCATAAAAAACAGAGAATATAGGCTATACTCCTATCTGCATAATAATGAAGCAATTTTGGGATGCGTTGAACAAAAATTATGGACGAATGTTTTTTTTCTGACAGACTGCGAGCTTTACGAAACGAAAGGAATATTTCGGCCAGAGAAATGAGCCTTGCACTTGGTCAAAATGATACCTACATTAACAAGATTGAAACGGGGCAAAGGTCTGTTTCATTGTCGGGATTCTTCAGAATCTGTGATTATCTGAAAATATCACCGGCTGATTTTTTTAATCTGGAAGTTCAAAATACAACTTATGATGCTAAGCTCATGGAGCAGTTTAAGAAGCTGTCCCCGACGCAGGCAAAGCACATCCTGTTTGTGATTAATGAAATGATCCGATAACGACAGCTGCATTCGGCATAGCGGTCATTGCTCTTCCGGTTCGGTTCCACTGTATACCTGTTCAATTATGCTTCCGTCTTCCAAAAACTGTACGGAACGGATTTTTTTCTCATTCTCCCAAAACTCCTCTGAACGGATCTTCCCGGACGCTGTACGGATAATGCGGTGTATTACAAATCCTCCCGCATAGAATTCCTCCGTAATATCACCTTCTGAGGGATAAGATATGGAATGGACCATTTGCTCATTCTCATAGGCTGTCACCGACATATTTCCCATACCGTCAGATAAACACGCAAGAGTCATCTGCTCATCCCTATAAAAGGCTTCCCAGTGGCGGCCGCCGAAATACGTGTATTCCTCATGCACCAGTTTTCCGTCATCATACAGAAGCTCTCCCTTCTTCCAGTCCCAGTCATCATAGTAGCGGAGTTCCCGGATCTTTGTTTCTGCTTCAAACTCACTGCAATTCTCATTTATAACCGTACCGTTCCAGTCATACCAGATTTCGTAAACAGGATCATCACCGGAAAAGAAAAGCTCTACTTTACTCGGGTAAGAATCTTCCAGAGTCTGTTCAAAATGCCGGAGTCTGCCCTCCCAGGTCCAATCCCCCTCCTTTGTGCCGTCCGAGGCATACCAGATTTTTCGAACAAGTTCCCCGCCCTGATACCAGCCTTCTGTCCTGCGGCCACAGGAATAAAATACATGTACGTCATGTACGAGCACATCTCCGTCATACTCCAGGATCTGCTCTTGTGTTTTCATTCCTTCGTCACTGTACCAGACATGATGAACTCCTGCGGAATCCATGAAAACGGCATCGGACGGCTTCTGCCTGTTTTTTGCGCCTGATACGGCATCATTCGGATCAGCAACGGTGAGCAGCTTTTCTTCATGCAGATACTTCTCGAATTCAGTTGCAACTGCAAAAATCCAGTCCAAGGTCCTGTTAAAGTTCCCGTCCTGTATGCCTGCATCAAAACAAAGGTAATACGCAAGTCTGACAGAGTTACCGCTGCTGTATGCCGTCATGAATATTTTATCCCCGTTCCAGTCATTCAGGAGCCGGTGCAGATGCTCCTTGGGGATTCCATCTGCGATATCCCATGCAGTCTGGAATTCAAGCATATTCCGCTCTTCTTCAACAAGAACATACACTTTGAGTCCTGATTTTAGAATGCACAGATTCCCGTTCTCATCGATAGCCGCCGAAAAGGTGTACTCATCGCTCAGCATGGGGCGCAGGGAATAAACCGACACGGAAGCAGCTGACAGTTCGAGGGCACACAGATGCACTGAGACAAGGATAAGGAAGCAGACAAGCAGCAACTTTTTCACAATACGATTATAAGTTCCCTCAGGTCCATCCGTCAAGGAAAAACGAACGGCGGCCGGTCCGGCCGGTGCACAGGCACGGTGCACAGGCACGGTGCACAGGCACGGTGTACAGGCGCGGCGCTTCTGCCTGCGGAGCATGAAAAAGG
Source organism: uncultured Treponema sp. (assembly GCA_946410085.1). GTDB lineage: Bacteria > Spirochaetota > Spirochaetia > Treponematales > Treponemataceae > Treponema_D. The sequence goes on from CAMJZA010000008.1 coordinate 35,320, forward strand.
GCTGCCCGAAGCTCAAAAGCCCGGACAGCCCCTTACGGACACGTACTGCGGTCTGAACGGCAGGCGCCGTCCCTGCGGGGACTAGAAGCGCTTGTCGTAAATGCGCTTGGTTTTCTTTTCGCTCCGGGGCAGCTCGCCTTCGCCGACGACCTTAACCTCGGGGGTCATGTTGAGCCGTTCCTTAAAGCGGAATTTCAGGGTCAGCGAAGCTTCCGTCCGGTCAACACCGCCTTCCACCTCGACAAAGAGGGTCAGCTGGTCGCGGCCGTCTACGTGCTCAATTTCCGCCCGGTATTCGCTCGACGTTCCCGGTACCTGCTTGATGACCTCTTCGATGGTAGACGGGAAGAGGATGCAGCCCTTTACCTTTACCATATCGTCGCTCCGTCCCATGATGGGGCTGATGCGGGGATAGGGGCTGCCGCAGGCGCAGCTGCCGGGAATAAAGGACGCAAGATCGTGGGTGCGGAAGCGGAAGAGCGGAGCACCTTCCTTGACGAGCGTCGTCAGCGTAATTTCGCCCATCTGACCGTCGGGAACAGGCCTGCCTGTCTCGGGGTCAAGGATTTCCAGATACACGTAGTCGTCCCAGATGTGGATGCCGCTTTCGCCCGGGCAGCTGATGCCGATTCCCGGCCCGTATATTTCGGTCAGGCCGTAGATGTCGTACAGCTCTATGCCGAGCAGATCCTTGATGCGCGTCCGCATCTTGTCGCCCCAGCGTTCCGAACCGATAATGCCTTTCTTAAGCTGGATTTTCCCCTTGAGGTTCCGCTTCTCGATTTCTTCGGCAAGGAGCAGGGCATAGGAAGACGTCGCACACAGGACCGTCGCCTTGAGGTCCTGCATCATCTGCAGCTGCTTTTCGGTATTGCCCGGTCCCATCGGAATTGCCATTGCGCCGAGCCGCTCGCAGCCGAGCTGGAATCCGATACCCGCCGTCCACAGGCCGTAGCCGGGCGTAATCTGCAGGCGGTCTTTCCTGGTAATGCCCGCCATCTGGTAGCAGCGGGCAAACTGAATGGCCCAGTCGTCGACATCCTTCTGCGTATAGGGAACAATGACGGGCGTTCCCGTCGTTCCCGACGAAGAGTGGATGCGGACAATCTGCTCTTCCGGGACGGCGGCAAGCCCCAGCGGATAGGCAGAGCGGAGCTCCTGCTTGGACGAGAAGGGCAGTTTTTCAAAGTCCGCCTGCGTCCGGATATCCTCCGGGTTGATGTCCTTAAACTTTTCGGCGTAAAAGCCGCCCGGCATCTTTTTGACGCGGGCAATCTGAGTCCGCAGCTGTTCCAGCTGCGTTTCGTTCATCTGCACGGGACACCCCCTAGCGCTGGACCCGACCGGAAGCATCGCCGCCGGCAAGCTTCTGGACTTCCTGCACCGTTACCCGGTTGAAGTCCCCTTCAATGGAATGCTTGAGTGCCGATGCGGCAACGGCAAACTCGATTGCCTGCTGGGTCTTCATGCCGTGGCGCAGGGCGTAGATGAGTCCGCCGCCAAAGCTGTCGCCGCCGCCGACGCGGTCCACGATGCGCAGGTGGTATTCCTTTGAGAAGCAGTAGTCCTTGCCGTCGTACAGCATGCCCGCCCAGTCGTTGTCGCTTGCCGAAATGGAGGTGCGTAGGGTAATCGCGACCTTTTCAAAACCGAACCTGTCGGCCAGCTGCTTTGCAACGGACTTGTAGCCGTCCTTGTTCAGCTTGCCGCCGGTAATGTCGCTGCCTTCCGCTTCAATGCCGAATACGTCCTTCGCATCTTCCTCGTTGGAAATGCAGACGTCAACGTACTTGCACAGTTCGCTCATCGCTGCCCGTGCCTGATCGCGGGTCCAGAGCTTGCCGCGGTAGTTGAGGTCGCAGGAAATCTTGACGCCCAGCTTCTTTGCTGCCGCACAGGCCTGCTTACAGATTTCAACAAGGTTCGGCCCGAGCGCCGGCGTAATGCCGGTAAAATGGAACCATTCTGCACCCGCAAAAATCGCATCCCAGTCAAAGTCTTCCGGCTTTGCTTCCTGAATGGCAGAGTGGGCGCGGTCATAGATACAGACGCTGCCGCGCTGGGAAGCACCCTTTTCCAGATAGTAAATGCCGAGCCGGTCACCGCCCCGTACGATTTTGGACGTGTCGACGCCGAGCGCGCGCAGGGCATTCACTGCTCCCTGACCGATTGCATGGGCGGGCACTTTGGTCACGAAGGCCGCATCCTCACCGTAGTTGGCAAGGGACACGGCGACATTTGCTTCTCCGCCGCCGAAGGTTGCCTGCAGCTGGTCATTCTGAAAAAAACGGTAATAGCCGTTCGGGGCCAGGCGGAGCATGATTTCTCCGAATGTTATGATCTTACTCATTTTGCGCGGACCTCCTCGATGATTTTCCGTGCTTCCCTGCACAGGCGGGTAACTTCTGTCCAGTTCTGCTTATCGAGCAGGTCGGCGGTAACCATGAAGGAGCCGCCGCAGGCCGCAATGACCGGACAGCTGATGTAGTCGGCAAGGTTCTTGAGCGAAATGCCTCCCGTCGGCATGATCCTGAACATCGGGAAGGGGGCGGAGAGCGCCTTTATCTTGGCAAGACCGCCTTCCTGCTCCGCCGGGAAGAACTTGATTATTTCCAGGCCGAACTTGAGGGCGGCATGGTAGTCCGTCGCCGAGGTGCAGCCGGGGAACACGGGCAGTCCCTGCTTCTGGGCATAGGCAACCAGCTCTGCGTCAAAACCGGGCGTTACGATAAACTGGCCGCCGGCTTCCTTGACGCGGTCAATCTGTTCGGTCCTCGTTACCGTTCCCGCACCGACAATCATCTCGGGCTGCTCCTGCCGCATGATGCGGATAGCCTTGTCTGCGCCTTCGGCCCGGAAGGTCACCTCGGCGACGGGAACGCCGCCGTCACACAGGGCCTTCGCGAGTGCACCTGCATCGCGTTCGGGATTGTTCAGCTTGATCACCGGCACAATGCCGATTCCAGCGATTTTCGCATTGAACTCGTTCATCCTTTACACACCTCTTGTTTCTGTATATGTATATGCTATTCTAGTACAAATATTCCCGTTACACAAGGACAGGACGGCCGCAGGCACTGCCCGGGGATCCTGCGCTGTTTCCGGGGCAGCGCGCAGGCCCGCTCCCGTACGCTGCCCCTTTCTCACTGCATTTCCCGTATGATTGCGTATATCCGTGCGGCGGTCTTGGCAAGATCGTATTTTTCCAGCAGGGGCGCGGGATCGGATACCGGCTCGGCCAGCAGCTGCTCAAGGTCTGCATCCGGCCTGTCCGGGTCTATGTAGTGGGCTGCCGTTCCGTAGATTTCGGGGAGGCTTGTCCGGTTTGAGACGATGATCTGCGTGCCGCAGGACAGGGCTTCGAGTGGGGGCAGGCCGAAGCCTTCAAAGTAGGAGGGCAGGACAAAGGCCCGGCAGCGGGAGAGCAGGGCCTTGACCTCGCCGTCATTCAGGTAGCCGGTCATGATGACATTGGGAAGCCCTTTCAGTTTTTCAAGTTCGGGGGCGACGACGCTGGGCAGGGGCTTCCCCGACACCGCGAACAGTTCATCGGGATACAGGGCGGCATGGTCTGCAATCCACTTGAGGTTCTTCCGCTGGGACAGGCTGCCGAGCGTAAAGTAGAAGGGCCTGCCGTTCAGGCGGGGCAGGCGGTCAAAGACGGAAAAATCCGCCGCTATGTCCCTATAGCCCGTAACGCCCGAGTAGACGACATGGATCCGGTCGGCGGGGGTATGGTAGCGGTCAATGATGGTCTGCTTCGTGTATTCGGAAACCGTCAGGATGACCCTGGCCCGCCGCGCGATTGTCCGGTACATGATCCTGCTGTACAGGCATATCAGCTTGTCCCGCCGGGAGGTAAAATCCTGCGGGTAGAGGGCGCAGTAGATGTCATGGATGAACTCGATGCCGGGGGCAAAAAAGGGGCAGGTGTTGGAAAAGTCAAGGCTGAGCCTGCGGCGGGTCAGGACATAGCGCTGAAAGTCAATCTGCGTCCAGCGGGGAAAGAAGTGTGCCTCCTGCCTGAGCCGGACCGTCCGTATGTTTGTCAGCGGCGGGACGTCCCGTGCATTGGCGGGAACGACCAGTTCCATCATGCCCGGGGCAACGAGTCTGTCCAGATGCTGCACGACTTCGACGGCGAGCCGTTCAATGCCGGTCAGGGTATGGCACCATGCTTCGCCGTTTATCGCGATGACCTTCATGCTTCCGGCTCCGCTGCTTCCGGTTCCGGGTTCAGGCATGCTGTCAGGGCGGCGAGCAGGCGGTCGTTGCTCTCCCGGTCACGGACAAAGATGCTGAGCTGTCCCCTGCCGCTTTCGTCCCGGGTAACGCTGACGAGAAGCTGCCGTTCGTCCAGAAGCCGGGCGGCAAGATTCCGTGCGGCTTCTTCGGTCGGGGCGGCATCAAGGTTCAGCAGGAAGCGGTTGAACGAAGGCCGCTTGAGCCTGACCTGCGGTACGCCTGCAAGTGCATCCTGCATCCTGACGCACTCTTCCTGAAAGACTGCCGTCGATGCGGCATAATCCTTCTTGTACTTGCCGACGGCCTGCATGAAGTATTCCCCGAGCGAGGAGACGCGGCCTTTTCCCTTGAACGGTCGGAGCAGGGCCGGGTCGTCCGAAAAAAGGAGCCGCATGCTCAGTCCCGGCACTCCGAAGCGCTTTCCCAGGTCAATCACATGCAGGCGGTTCAGGAGCTGTCCGCTCAGGCTGGAAAAGTCCTCGTAGCTTGCATCGTGGGCGTCGTCGGGAAGCGGGGAGCTTTCGGAAAGGACGCAGACCCTGCTTTCATCTGTACTGAGGAGTTTTGCGGCAAGTACGTCCAGTTCCCCGGACGATGAGGGGCGGCAGGCTATGCAGGAAGCGAGCGCATAGCGCAGCTCGGAGAAAAGCCGTTCTGAGGGGAAGAAGGGGTTTGCGTCAACGGTGAAGTCCGCCATGCCGGGGAAGCGCCAGCTGCCGCCCCCCTCCTGCATGAGCAGGGTGTAGCGGTCCTCCCGGGGAGAAAAGCGCTTTTCTGCAACGGACAGGTCCCCTATGTCGTCAACCTCGTACCAGCGGTTTTCCGCGACGACAAGCGAGCCCAGGATAGTGGGGATGTTGCCTGCGATTATCTTGAGGACGGTCTCGTAATACTCGTTCCTGCCGTACGTGGAGATGTAGTAGGACAGGAAGGGAAGGTACATGCTGGTGATGAAGTTTTTGGAGAACTTCCAGATGTTGACGGTCTTGTAGTAGCCTGAGGCATCCTCGTAGCGGAACTCTTTTTTGCCGACCATCCCGGTGATGAATCCGTCCTTGTCCAGCAGGCAGCAGGACCCGTCCATCCAGCTTTCAAAGGGGGAAAGGACGGCTGCATTTTCCGCAGGCAGGGCAAGCAGTTCCCTGATGATGGCCTTGTCGTAGATGAGGTCGCTTTCGAGCAGGAGGGTGTCGTCCCGGGCGAAGATGTCCTTCATGAGGAAAAGCGAGTAGATGTTGTTCGTTTCTGCATAGACGGGGTTTTCCACGTATTCAAAGCTGAGATCCCCGTCACTGCCGAATGTCCGTGCAATGAAGTCCCTGATGACGTGCGCCTTGTAGCCCAGTCCGATTGCAATCTGCCTGACACCGGCCTCCCTGAGCGCATTGACGGTGTGTTCCAGCATGGGCTTCCCGTTTATCTGTATCATGCACTTGGGCATGTCCTGCGTATACTGGGGAATTCTCGTTCCCATCCCTGCGGCGAGAATGATTGCCTGCATTATGCACCTTCCTTTTGTTCTTTTGAGATCATGAAATCTGCCACCCGTTCTCCGGCTTCACCCCGGAACATCCATGCCTGGGATTTTGCCCATGCCCTGTTTTCGGCAAGCAGCTGAGAGTCGCTTGCACCCCGCAGCACGTCGGCGATGCGGGGGAAGTCTTCGCGCTTGAGTTCTATGCCGCATTTTTCGAGCGTTACGAACTGCCAGAGCCGCTTGTCAAGGTCGCCTGCATCGCACATCCTCGTGTCCATGTCTGCGTTGACGTACACGACCGGCCGGTCGCAGAGGAACATGTAGTCGAATATAATGGAAGAGAAGTCGGAAATCATGATGTCCGAGCGGATCAGGCAGGCGAGGTTGTCGCGGTCGTAGTTCCACTCGACGTTTGCCGCTTCCCGGTACTTTGCTTCCAGCCGCTCAAGCAGGGGAGCTTCAGACTTCTTTGACTGGGGATGCGGCCGGATGATGATGTGGATGCCGCTTGCGACGAGCGGATCGAGCAGCGCCTCCCCGTAGCGGGAGAGTATGCCGTTCGGTCCCCATGACGGAGAGAGGAGGACGGTATAGGCATGATCTTCTGCGCTATCCATTGCCCGCATCCGTTCAGCAAGGACATCGAGGTAGGTACAGCCGACCGTGACCAGCTCCTTTTCCGGGATGCCCCGCTGCTGTTCCAGCGTCCGTATGTCTTCCTTCTGGTAGTCGCCGGTCAGCAGTACGGAGTCAAAGTAGTCCAGGCCGAAGAGCCGGTAGAGCGTCGCGTCCCCGGTTCCGTGCCTGATGTGGGCGTAGTGGCCCACGTTCTTGCTCCGCTTCCACTGGTATACGTCCAGTCCCGGCGTCGTCGCGAGTACGACGTCCGCCGTCAGCAGGTTCAGCCGTGCAAAGGCGGCATTCCCGCTGCCGATGTATTCGGGGCGGACAAAGCGGAAGGGGTTTTCCTTTGTGAGCGGGTCGTCCGGGTCACTGGTCAGGTAGTCCACCGTGACCTGCCGCCGCTCAAAGGCCTGCAGGACCGGGAGGAAGATGTTGTAGTACTGCCTGCCTTCGTTGTAGATGACGAACTTCTTGCGGTCCTGGGTCAGCGTCCGTGCCTTCCGGCCGGAAAAGAGGAGCTCGAGCTTGAGGAATGCCGCCCGGAGCAGGAAGAAGAAGGTCGCGACGACGCCGATGAAGACTGAGAAGAGCATGCTGCCCGTGCCGGGGTCAATGTAGAGCAGCGGCGGGTAAAGGGAGAAGGAGGTCACTTTGATGCCTCCTGTATTTCCTGCGTCCAGTTTTCCGGCTTAAAGATGTTGTCTTTCACCCGCCACCAGCTGCCGGGGTCGGCGGTAAAGACGTAGCTGCTGTCGTTCTGGAAGGGCATGAAGATGTGGTCAGTACACACGAGCGCCCCCCGCTCCTTGTCGGCATTGTCCACGGGCTTTCCGGTAAAGGGGTTCACCGGATGTTCCACAATGCCTGCAAGTGCAAGCGCGGGAACGTCCGCGTTCGTCATGAAGTCCTCGTTTACCGCAAGCTTCCCGTCCGCACCGAAGTCCTTCATCATCAGGAGGGGGTGAAAGTGGCCGGGCTGGATTTTTTCAAACTTGTCGCTCCATTCGTAGCCGGCTTCTGCCCCTGCGGAACTGTGGTCGGCAACGATGATGATCCTCGTGTTGTCGTAGGCCCCGTTCTCCTTGAGGTAGTCGAAGAACTCGCCCAGCCGGTGCAGGGATGCGGCATTGCTGTGGTATTCGTAATCCCAGCTGTACGGCGACGGACTCTGTACCGTCACTTCATTGACGGGCCGGTAGTCCGGGTACTGCAGGAAGGCACCGTCATGCGTCGTATTGTTGACGAAGTAGGTAAAGCTGTTCGCGCTTTCAGCGTCAAATGCGGTGAGCCGCGGCAGGAAATCGAGGACAGAGTAGCCTTCCAGGAAGGCGTTGATGTCCTCGTCGGATGAGTTCGGATCCCAGTAGCCGCCTCCATTGTAGACTGCGGGGCGGAGGGCGAGCGGGACAATGCGGAAGAGGGAGTACCAGAGCAGGCTGCGCTTGAGCATTTTGCTGGTCGTGTCTATTCCTGCAACGGTCTTGTTTTCCTTATACCACTGGTCAAGATAGACGCCGTCCGTCGAATAGCTTTTGACGGCGGGGTAGTCCTTAAAGATGCCCAGGTCTGCAATCCAGCTGTAGTTTGCCCAGGAGGGGTCGGTGATTGTTGCCGACCAGCCGTCTGTCTGCTCGGTAAAGATGCGGGGCAAAAGGAGGATGGACTCGTTCTGCTTTTCCACGAGGGGCACGTCGTTCCGCCGGTTCTTTGCTTCGGGCGTGTACTCATAGCCGCCGTAGCAGGGGGAGGCCCCGAGCAGGGTCCATCCGTTGAAAGACACCGTATTGCGGTAGAGCGTAAAGCCCGAAAACTGCTCATACAAAGCCGGGTATTCGTCAAAGACCGGCACGAGGTAGCGGTTCTGCGCCTTGTCCAGATAGATGACAAGGACGTTCCTGCCGCTGCGGGACAGGTGGAAAATCGGTTTTATTTCCTTTATGTCTGCGTTGTTATGCCTTGAAACTTCGACATACTGCCGGTAGCCCTGCCGTATCGTGCGGACGTTGACGAGCGAAAGGCAGAGCAGGGCGCCGGTCAGGAAGCAGCCTGCATAGAGCACGATGCCGGATTTCTTTCGTGCAACGAGGATGCAGACGGCCAGGGCGAGCAGGAGGAGGACCACAAGGTTTGCGAGCATCGGCAGGAGGGGAGAGTCCACGTTGGCAACGGTCTTGAAGGTCAGCAGTTTTGACATGATGCCGTAGTTCCCGTGAAAAAGGAAGGCATCTGCCAGCGCACCCGCGAATCCTGCACAAAAGAGCAGGGCCATCAGGCTCTGGATTTTTTCTTTATACAGGAAGTAGATTAAGAAGGGCCAGACAACGAAAGTGCCGAACGCCTGCATGAACGTATTCCTGAGAAAGAAGAAGGGACTCGCATAGCTGTCAATGCCGCTGAATTCCATCGGGGACGATGCAATGAGGAGGGCGGGGATGAGAAGCCCCGTAAGCAGCCAGAGACCTGCCGATGCGACGGCAAAGAGGGACAGCCGCTTCCTGAACGAGGCTGTGAGGGCCGGACAGACTTCCCGCAAAAGCCATTCTGCAGCGCGGAGCAGGAGCGGGACAATATAGACGAGCGCCGCAATGCAGCTGGTAAGGACCGCCCGCTTGACGGAGACCGTCCTGCTGATGAAGAGGTAGGGGATGAAGGCGGTTACTGCGAGGCAGGCGATGGCGTACAGGGTCGCTGCGGGGTGCTTGAGCTTGTAGAAGACGTTCTTTACGAGCGAGAAGACGTTGTTGCAGGTCCAGTAGAGGACGAGACCGCAGGGGCTGTTGTACAGGATGGCCACGAAGACGAGGGCAAGCCCGTAGACCTGGAGCTTTTCGCGGAGCTTGAGTCCCTGCGTATATATCGTGCCCGAGATGAGGTTCACCGCAGTCATGATGAGGGGAAAGAGGTTCAGCGTGAGGCTGCCGATATGCAGGAGGGCATCGGGAGAACCCATGTCGCGGATGAAATTGCCGTGGTCGTGCAGGAGGTACATGGGCATGCCTTTCAGCAGTTCCATGGACGACAGGCAGCTGTAGGCGGCGGTGAAGAAGGGAATCTGTATCAGCAGCCCGAAAGACGAGCGGAGCGCCATAATCGGGTGGTAGCGGCTCTGCCGGTAGTAGGTCGAAAGGATCATGTACTGCTCGCTGCCTTTGAACATCTCCTTTATCCGCTTGACCTTCGGTTCGAGCCTGCGCTGGGTGTCGCGTTCCACCTGCTGCCAGTGCTCGGCGACGATGTAGAGGGGAAGCGTAAGCAGGCTGACGGCCAGGCTCACCCCGATGATCGAAATGGTCAGGTTGTCGAAAATCCGGTAGCAGAAGCCGAATACGAATTCGATTACCTGAACGAGCGGATATATCAGTACTGTGTAAAAAATGCTTCCCATACGTCAAACAAATGCCCGCAGCGTCATGCTGCTGACGGCGTGTACTCTGCAGTATCGCCGCACGGCTCCATGCGTTTGCCCCAATATAGCACAAAACGTGCTTTTAGTATACAATTATCGAATGATTATCACGCAGACGCCATTCAGGATGTCCTTCTTCGGCGGAGGGACGGATTTTCCTGCCTTTTACCGGGAGCACGGCGGAGCCGTCCTTTCGACGACCTTTGACAAGTACTGCTATGTAACGGTCCGTCATCTGCCGCCCTTCTTCGAGTATGAAACGCACCTAACCTATTCAAAGGAAGAGAAGGTACATGCCACGGCAGACATACAGCATCCTGCAATCCGCAATGCGATGGAATGGCTCGGCATGCGCGGCATCCGCCTGACCTACGAGAGCGACCTGCCTGCCCGCAGCGGTCTGGGGACCAGTTCTTCGTTCGCCGTCGGCATGCTGGAAGCCTTCTATGCGCTCAAGGGGCAGTATGCGGACAAGCGGCGACTGGCGGACGATGCGATTTACCTTGAGCGGACCCTCTGTGCCGAATCCGGCGGCGTGCAGGACCAGATTGCGGCGGCATTCGGCGGTCTGAACCGCATTGATTTCTCCCGCGACGGATATTCCGTCAATCCCGTCATCATTTCCCCCGAACGCAAGCGCCTGCTCAACAAGTCCCTCATGCTCTTTTTTACCGGTTTTTCCCGCTTTTCCTCCGACATCCAGAAGGGAACGGAACAGTCCATGAAGGATAAGACGGACCAGCTCCTTGAAATGTACCGGCTGGTCGATGAGGCGGAGCAGGTTCTGGTCAATAAGGAGCGGGATTTGGACGACTTCGGCCGCCTGCTCGACTATACCTGGAAGCTCAAGCGGGGCATTGCGGGCGGCATTTCCACCGGCTCCATCGATGCCCAGTACCAGCGGGGGCTTGACGCGGGGGCGCTCGGCGGCAAGCTGCTGGGGGCAGGCGGCGGCGGCTTCCTGCTCTTCTACGTACCCGAGTCCTGGCAGGCCGCCGTCAGGGAGGCGATGAAAGACCTCCTCTATGTGCCCTTTTCGTTTGAAAACGACGGTACGAAGGTCATCCACTATACGCCCGAAGAGGACGCATGAAGCTTGCCGAAATAGGCAGTCCGGTCGAAAAGCTTTCCGGCGTGGGAGCAAAGACTGCGGCCCTCTTTGCCCGGCAGGGGATTTTCACGGTTGCTGACCTGCTTGCTCATTATCCCCGCGATTACGAGGACCGGACCCGGCGGATTCCCCTTGCGGACTGGGCCAAATACCCGAAGGTCCACACGGTCTGCAAGGTGCTGGCGCACAACTTCTTCGGCTACGGCAGGATGAAGACGCTCAAGCTGCTCGTTACGGACGGAACTGCGACGCTTTCCCTTGTGGCATTCAACCGTCCCTTTCTGGAAAAGTCCCTTCCTGAAGGCTGCATCATCTCGCTGGTTGCCCAGTGCCAGTACAAGTACGGGGAATTGCAGTCGACCGCATTCGAGGCGAACCGCCTGGCATACGGGGGCGAGCTTTCCGAGTGGGCAGCCGTTCCGATGGCTGACAGCGAGGTCATTCCGATTTATTCCCTCACCGAAGGGCTTTCGAACAGGCTGGTCCGCAAGGCTGTTGCGGTCGCCCTGAACCAGTACGGCAAGGCGGTTGACGACGAACTGCCTGCTTCCGTCATCGAAGGACGGGGCCTGCTGCATACGGCAGAGGCGATAGAGAAAATCCACCGGCCCCGGACGCTTGCGGATGCAGAAGCCGCCCGGCGGACGATAATCTACGGGGAACTGTATTCCTTTGAGTACAAGATGGGGAAGCGGGCGCTGGAACATCGGGGATACCTGCCGGGCCGGGGCGAACTACCGTCAGCAGGCGTAGCGCCAGCGGGGGGCTCCCTGCCGGACCGGACCGGAGCGGACGCAGGTATGCCTGCCGGTGCGGTCCCGGCTGGTCCTGACGGCATGCCCAGTGCGGCTTCCTCCTTTGCGACGGTCGACACAATCCGTGCGGACTTTGAGAAAAGCCTGTCTCCCCGCCAGAAGGACCTGCTTTCCCGCCTGCCTTTCGAACTGACTGCCGACCAGATGGCGGTCATACAGGAGATGGGGCGGGACATTGACCGGAGCGAGACCGAGCTGAACACGATGCTGAATGCGCCCGAAAAGCTTTCGCGGACGCCTTTTTCAATGCGGCGGCTCCTGCAGGGGGATGTGGGAAGCGGCAAGACGCTGGTTTCCTTTTTCCTCTGCCTGCGGACGGTCGATTACGGCGGTCAGTGCGCGCTGATGGCCCCGACGGAACTGCTTGCAAGCCAGCATGCCGAAAATGCTGCCCGCCTGCTTGAACCGGTCGGTGTCCGCGTTGCATTCCTGACGGGCAACGTGAAGAGTGCGGGCCGCAAGCTCCTGCTCAAGAGCCTTGCCGCCGGAGACATAGACATCGTGATCGGTACGCATGCCCTTTTTGCCCGTGATGTCGTGTACAAAAGCCTGCGGCTTGCCGTCATAGACGAACAGCACCGCTTCGGGGTTGCGCAGCGGGAATCCATCATTGCAAAGGGGCGGGTCAGCAGGGGGGAGGGGGAGTCTGCGCTGACCCATGCGCCCGACCTTTTGAGCATGAGTGCAACCCCGATACCGCAGACCCTTGCGCTGACCGTCTTCGGCGATCTGGACGTGAGCGTTATCCGGTCACGTCCTGCGGGCCGTAAGGAAGTACGGACCTATTTGACCGTCATGGGGCATGAGTCCAATGTCTACGAGGCGGTCAGGAAGGAGCTTGAGGCGGGACATCAGGCGTATTTCGTCTATCCCCGGATAAGCGAGGGAGCGGACGCCGCAGACGATGATCCGGCGGATGGAGCGGGCGGCGTGACGGGAACAGCGGGCGGTACAGGCACTGCGGACAGCGGCGACTCCGGCCTCAAGAGCGCACGGCAGATGTTCGAGTTCCTCTCGCAGCAGGTGTATCCCCGCTGCCGCTGTGCAATGATACACGGCAAGGTTGACGAGGAGGAGCAGCACCAGATTCTGGCGGACTTCTGCGACGGGAAAATACAGATTCTCGTTGCGACGACGGTCGTTGAAGTCGGCGTGGACGTTCCCAACGCAACCTGCATCGTCATTGAGCATGCCGACCGCTTCGGCCTGTCGGAACTGCATCAGCTGCGCGGCCGCGTGGGCCGGGGCGATGCGCAGTCCTACTGTTTCCTCATATACGGCAGGGACATCACGGAAGACGGCAAGCAGCGGATGAAAGCCCTGCATGAGAGTACGGACGGCTTTAAGATTGCGGAAGCGGACCTCAAGTTACGGGGGCCGGGGGAAATCCTCGGTACGGCACAATCGGGCTACCTGTCCCTCGGCCTTGCGGACCTGGTACGCGACAAAGAGCTGCTTGCCCTCGCCCGCTCCGATGCCTTTACGGAACTGGAAAAGGAGCTGGCAGGGCGTCCGGTTCAGTCTGGTTCAGTTCGCCCGGTTCAGTCCGACCGCGCGGCACCGGGAAGTCCGATGTCCTTGCGGTAGAACATGCCGTCAAAGTGAATGGTCTGCAGGGCTTCATACGCCTTGCGCCACGCTTCGGCGAAGTTTGCACCGTATGCTGAACACGCCAGGACACGGCCGCCGCTCGTGATGAGCCCCATTGCATTGTCGGTCTGAACGCGGTCTCCCCGCCGGTCGGGGTTTGCACCCGCGATGAAGAGCTTTGCCCCGCTTTTCATGAATGTGTCCCTGCTGCATTCAATCGGAATGCCCTTCTTGTATTCTCCCGGATAGCCTCCGCTGACGGCAACGGGCGCAACGACGCAGCCGGGCCGCCAGTCAAAGGTAAAGTCCTTCAGGGTGCCGTCCACGATGGCACGGCACATTGCGGCAAAGTCAAAGTCCATCAGGGGGAGGACGGCCTGCGTTTCCGGGTCGCCGAGGCGGACGTTGTATTCCAGGCACTTGGGACCGTCTTCCGTGAGCATGAGGCCGAAGAATATGAAGCCCCGGTAGTCTGCCTGCATGTCAATCAGGCCCTTGAGCGTGGGCTGCAGGATGTTCTTTTCGAACTGTGATTGAATGAGCGGCGTCAGGTCTTCGACGGGGGCGACGGCTCCCATGCCGCCCGTGTTGGGGCCTTCTGCTCCGTCGCGGAGCCGCTTGTGATCCCTCGCGCTCAGGAAGGGGATGATGCATGCTTTTCCGGTTGCTGCAAGTTCCGGCGTCACGCTGACGGCTGCCAGAATAGAAACCTCGTTGCCGGTCAGGTAGTCTTCTATAACGAGCGTGCTGCCCGATTCTCCGAATTTCTTGTCTTCCATCATGTCGCGGACGGCAGCTTCCGCTTCCCCGACGGTCTTTGCGACAACGACGCCTTTTCCCGCAGCAAGCCCGTCTGCCTTGACGACAATCGGTGCCCCCTTCTGTCGTATGTATTCCAGCGCCTTTGCTTCATCGGTAAAGGTTTCGCTTGCGGCGGCGGCAACGGAATATTTTTTCATGAAGTCCTTGGCGAAGCCTTTGCTTGCCTCAAGCTGTGCCGCCGCTTTCTTCGGGCCGACGGCGGGAATGCCTGCCGCCCAGAACTCGTCTGCAAGGCCTTCCGCGAGCGGGTTTTCCGGACCGATGACGGCGAGGGAACAGCCCTCCCGCCTTGCTATCTCAACGTAGTTTCCGCCCTCGGGGGCGATGTTGACGCACTTGTCCTCATAGGCGGTTCCGCCGTTTCCCGGAACGCAGACAACTTCCTTGACATCCTTGCTTTCTGCAAGTTTCCATGCAATGGCGTGCTCTCGGCCACCGTTTCCAACAACAAGAACTTTCATGCTTTCATTCTATGCGAAATACTGCCGAATTGCAAGGCTGGACCCCGCGGGGACTGCGGAACCTGCCCCGGCGGGGAATGACGGAGCCGGAGGCTAGGAGAAAAGCTGGTCGAGCGTGACCTCAGCCTGGACCCGGCCGCTGTACATGTTCTGCCTGACCCCGAAGCTCGTTATGAATGTCAGAAGAAGGGTGTTCTTGGTCCCCGTCGCCTCCCGGAACGAGTCTATCTTGTTCTGGAGCCTGTGGCTGTAGTCCTTGTCAATCTCGAACTCCTTCCGGGAGAATTTCATCTCGCAGAGGTTCGTGACTCGATCCCGCCGGTCTATGAGCATGTCTATCTGGCAGCCGTCCTGCCCGTCCCCGCCCCGCAGGAACCAGGAGGACTCCTCCGTCAGCACCCCCGATATGCCCAGCGCTTCCTTTACCTGCCGTATATGGTCTTTGCACAGTTGCTCGAAGGTGAAGCCCGCCCACGCCGTCCGTGCGGGGTTGTCCATGGAATGGGTCCAGAAGGCCTCGTCCCTGCCGTAATTGTCCTTGATGAACTTGTAGTAGAACATCGTGTAGTAGTCGGCGAGCTGGTACAAGGTCTGCTGCTTCTTGTTCCCGTAATAGGGATATGCCCTGACAAATCCTGTGCTGACGAGGTTGTCAAGGATCCTGGTCAGGCCGCCGTTGGCGGGAAGCCCGGTCTTCTCCGTTATCTCCTTGCGTGACAGGCCGATCCGCTTGGAGCTGAGGGCCTCCACGACCTTCACGTACAGGTCCCCGTTGCTGAACAGGCTGGCGTACAGGTGGGGGAACTCGTCCCAGAGCAGAGCACGCTTCTTGAAGAAGATGTTGTCTATGTTCTGCGTGTAGGAAAGATTTTTATCCAGCTGACTCAGGTAGAAGGGAATGCCGCCCATCGTCATGTAACATTCGGCTATGTCGTAGCGTTCCCAGCGGATCTGCCGGGCCAAAAGGTATTCCTCGGTCTCCCTGAGCGTGAACGGCTCCAGGTACAGCCTGCATGTCTGCCTGTTGAAGAGACCTCCCTTGTTATTGTCGATGTTGTCCATCATCCACGATGTCGCCGAGCCGCATACCAGCAGGACGAGATTGTCCTGCGCCGCACCCCAGCCGTTCCAGAACCATTCGAATGCGGGCAGGAATCCGGACTTGGGGGTGTCCATCCAGGGCATCTCGTCAAAGAACACCACGTGCTTCTCGTCCCGGGACAGGCCCGACAGGTAGTTCCTGAGCTGGATGAAGGCATCAAGCCAGTCCTTGGGGAACTCATGCTCCTCCTTTGACTGCATGGAAAGCTCGTCCATGAATGCCTTGAGCTGGATTTCCCGGGGCTGCCTGTACAGGCCCGTCATCTTGAAGTCGAACCGTCCGCCGAAGAACTGGTCTATGAGGAAGGTCTTGCCTACCCGTCTCCGTCCGTAGACAACGATCAGCTGCGCGGAAGAGGATTCCATGCATGCGCGCAGCCTGTCACGTTCCTTCTGCCTTCCGATAAATTCACCCGCCATGTCACCGATTATAGTCCGTTTCAGCGGGGAAATCAATCATACCTTGTCTTTTTCTGTCTTTTTTACCGAGAAAAAGACAGATAATCGGTGATAATTTGTCTTTTTTTGCCTTTTTTACCGAGAAAAAGACAGCTTATCGGAGAAGCGGAGGAACGTATGGAGCTGCGCGGAACTGCCGCGGAAAGGCCGGCCTATACTCCCAGCAGGAAGTCGAACAGGTCGATAGTCTCCACGCCTTTCTCGTCCCTGCTCGCAAGCAGACCGTTCTTCGTGATGACGATCTTGCGGAAGGAATCATCGATATAATAGAGGGATTTCTTTTCCTGCCGTTCCTTTTCAGGGCTGTCCATAGAGAGGGCGGACTGGACGTAGAGTTTCTCGCTGCCCCTGCTGGCGATGAAATCGACCTCCAGCGACTTCTGGGCGTAAACGGGGCTTCCGTCCGCACCGAGTCTGTCCGTTTTCTCGCTGACGTTTATCTCGCCTACGTCCACGATGAAGTCACGGTAGCGCAGCTCGTTGTACAGGATGTTCTCCATGAGGTGGGTCTCCTCAATCTGGCGGAAGTTCAGCCGTGCGTTGCGGACCCCGACATCCTCAAAGTACAGCTTGAAGGGTGAGGAGATGTACTTCCTGCCCTTTATATTGTACTTTTCCGCCTTGGAGACAAGGAAGGCGTCGGCAAAGTATCCGATGAAATTGGAGATCGTGTCGTCCGTCAGCTCCTTTTTGGTGACGGTCCTGAACGTGTTTGCCAGCCTGAGGACGTTGACCGGGCTTCCGCTTGAATTCCATCGTCAGTCTCCCTCCTGGTCGAAATTTTCCAAAGTCTTTGCTTTTTTTCGACTAGGATAACAAGTCGGGCGGAATTTGTCTTTTTCTACTGCCTGATTTTCAGCTTGATCTGCGTGACGGCGCCGGAGAGGGCCTGAAAGATTTCCTGCGACACGATGCTGTCCACCTTGTCCAGAAAGGCGGAAGTTCCGCTGTTTTCTTCCATTGAATAGAAGAGCGAGGAAGGGGAGACTTCAAGAACTGTGGAAAGCCGTTCGAGCAGTTCTGCGGAAACAAAGCTGCTTCCGTTTTCTATGGAACTGAGGTGTTTGGGCGTTATGTCCAGCAGTTCCGCAAGCCGTTCCTGCGACAGCTTCCGTTCCTTCCGGTACAGGTGAACATTCTTCCCGAACACACGCTTTATATCCATAGGGTAAGTATAAGGTGTGGTTGACATAAAAAGAATAACGTTATGCGTGGCTATACGGTGCAAAATATAACTTTACAGGTTTAAATTTTGTTGACAATATGAATTATAAATTCTATTATCTCGCTTATAATAACTTTTAAGGTTGCGTAATTGCCATGTCCCTGACCAGCCTCCGATTCCTGTACTTCCTTGCCGCCGTCATAGCGGCATGTTTCATTCTGCCCCGCAAGCTGCGGAACCCAATCCTGCTCGCGGCGAGCCTGTACTTTTACTGGGCCTGGAAGCCTTGGGCTCTGGCGGTGCTGGCCTTCTCGGTGACAAGCTCCTATATCCTTGCCCTGCTCATCGGAAAGGCACGGGAGAATCCGCCAAAGGGGGCAGGCCCGCGGCGGGGCAAGGCCCTGTTCGTCTTTTCGGTCGTCCTGCAGGCCGCCCTGCTCTGCCTGTTCAAGTACCTGACCCCGCGAGAGCTTGGGAAGCTCTCGCTCGTCATGCCCCTGGGCCTTTCCTTTTACAGCTTCCAGATCATCGCCGCCCTGTCCGACGTGTACACGGGCAAGGCAAAAGCCGAGCGGAACTTCATTGACTGGGCTCTGTTCGTCTCGTTCTTCCCCAAAATCATCGAGGGGCCGATCGAGCGGACGGGCTTCCTCCCGCAGCTCAAGGAGCCGCCCGCCTTCCAGTGGGAGACATTCAGGCTGGGGGCGGTACGCTTCCTCTGGGGCATCTTCGTCAAGCTCGTCATAACGGAGCGGCTTGCCCTGGTTTCCGCGCATATTGACAGCTACTATATCTATATGGAAGGCTACCTGCTTGCGGTGGGGATTGTCGCCTACTCCCTGCAGCTCTACACGGACTTCGCCGCCTACACGAGCATGGCGCGGGGAGCCGCCGGGATGCTCGGCTACGGGCTGTCGGAAAACTTCGCCCGGCCCTATTTCGCGACCGGCATCAAGGACTTCTGGAGGCGCTGGCACATCTCCCTGTCCTCATGGCTCCGCGACTACATCTACATACCGCTCGGGGGCAGCCGCTGCCCCCGAGGCCGCAAGTACCTGAACGTCCTCGTGACCTTCCTCGTGTCGGGAATCTGGCACGGGGCGAGCTGGAAGTTCGCTGTCTGGGGGCTGCTGCACGGAATCCTGCAGGTCGCGGAAGACCTGCTCCGCCCCGCCCGCGACAGGCTCTGCACCACCCTGAAAGTGGACAGGACATCCTTCTCGCACCGCCTGCTCGCCAGCCTGTGGACATTCGCCCTGGTCAGCGCCCTCTGGCTCTTTTTCTGGCGGGAGTCCCCCAAGTCCGTGCTGGACTACCTGACATGGACATGCCGCTTCAAGAACTACCCGGAAATCTTCGAGGGCGGGCTTATGCGGCTGGGGCTGACGCATTTTGATTTTGCAGTGCTGGCCGTCTCCCTGGGGATGTTCACCTGCCGGTCAGTCATGGCCGAGCGGGGGTGCGACTGCAAGACCTGGCTTTTCCGTCAGGGCCTCTGGGCACGGATGGCCTTTTACTGGACCCAGCTGCTGCTCATCGCATTCTCGGTCAGCTCAAGCGCAAAGGAGTTCGTCTATGCCGCGTTCTAATCGGATACTCAAGATCCTGCTGATTGTCTTTCTCTTTTTCCTTCCGGTACTCGCACTCAAAGTGTATATATGGAAGTATCCGATGAGGTGGTGTAATGAGACCGGAGTCAAATTCGTCTGGGCAAGGAACTTCGTCAGGGAAAAACATGAAGACTATTACCGGATCATCACTATCGGAGACTCTGACACGAACGCGGCATTTGCCCCGGAACTGCTCGGCGAGGATGTACTGGATTTAGCCGTTTATGCATCGAATCCCAGTGACGCATATTATGTCTTTAAGGAATATCTGTCTCATAACCAGATTCCCGAAACAGTTTATATTGCTTTTTATCCCTGGCATTTCCGGTATATTTCCCCGAATGCCATAATTACCGGCACTGCTGTTATGACAAATATGCTTAACCTGACAGATGAACTTGAATATCTTTCATATACAAGAAAATATGGAAAGATACAGCGAAAGGATGTTAAGGCGTATCTGGGTTATCGTTTTTTCTCTATAAAAGAGTACTGGGCATATTTAAGGAATTCCGGTTATGAAAAACGTTTCATTGCAAATAAGACGGCACTCTCAAAGCAGAATTTTCATAGGGGAACCGCTACAACGAGGTGTGTAGCGGTATGGAATCCACAAATAGAATCAATTCTCAATTATCTATATGGAACAGAGACAGAGGAAAATTCTGCTCCTAAGAATTGGCGGCATTTCACGGTTTCCGATTTACAGGATTTTTACTACAGGAAACTTCTTGAACTTTGTCGTGATCGGGGCATTTGCATCCGGATTCTGGCATTACCCCAGATGTATGCAAATTACGGGGAAACGTACTGGGATGAGTTTACGTCCTACCACGAAGAAATACTTTCCGACTATGAAAATTGGACGCTTGCTCCCTCCCAAGACCTTGTTGCAGGCACAAGCGGTTTTACTGCCGGTGACTTCGCGGATTCCCACCACATGAACAACCACGGCTCGCTCAAGTTCTCCCGCATGATCCGCGAGCGTTACCCGGAGGACTTCGCCGAGGGGGCGGTCATGCCGGTCAGCGATAACACGCTCGCGGGGCTTGAGGACTACCTCTGTATGGAAAACCAGGCGGACAAAATCCTCCGGTGGATTCAGGGGACGGGCAGGGCGGAAGGCGGCGTCCCCCTGTCCGCCCTCCTCGTCACGCGGAACGGCCACACGTTGGAAGAGGACTGGAGACTTGCCGCCGTGCTGGGGGAAGAATACCCTGCCTATGCGGAGGGCCTTGTTGCATGGGGAAGCGGTGATGCTGCCTGCTACTTCTCCGGGGAGACCCCAGTCTCCATCTCTGGAGACAACCGCACGGCCACGCTTTCCTGTGACGGCGGGGCGGCATCGCTCAGCTTCTCGGACGGGGCCGTCAGCCTTTCCGCCTTTGACGACGGCAGGAAGTTCCGCGCCCGCCTCCATACGACGGAGGACGGACATCCCCGCACGCAGGAGCTTTCCGCCCCCGACGGCGCGGACCTTTACGCCATCGTCCTCAACACCCGCAGCGGCAGGCTCGTCACCTGCAAGTCCTTCCGCTTCACCGGCTGGAGCTACCGCCTGCTGTAGCAGGCAACTTCTGTAAGAAGCTGTTGCTCCAGCAATCCGGGGCCGGAACAAGAGTCCGGCGTTGACTTTTGCCTGCCCGGGCTAGGGGAAAACAAAAACAAAGGCCTGATTCAGGGTTCTATCTATTTTTCATGATATGCTGTATACTATATGTATGCCGGCTGTTTTCTGTGAAAAAGGCTTTACGTTTTTCTTCTTTTCTAACGAAGGTAATCCTCTTGAACCATGCCATATTCATGTCAGAAAAGATGGAAATCTTGCGAAGTTTTGGGTAACAGATAAGGTCAGCCTGGCTGATTCGTATGGGTTTTCTGCGGAAGAACTGCATTCTGCGGAGAAAATTGCTTCACAAAATATCACGAAGATAAAGAGGGCTTGGAATGAGTTTTTCTGTTGAAAATGCACGGGCTCAGAAAGTCTGGTTTGATGAGCATAACCTGTGGCTCCTGCTCAAAGATGGCCGTCAGCTTTCAGTTCCCAAAGTGTATTTCCCGCTGCTGAACGACGCTCCGCCGTCGGCTCTTGAAAAATACAGCCTCTCTGGTGACGGGGCCGGAATTCACTGGGATATGATAGATGAAGATTTGTTTGTTCCCAACCTTTTGTTGGGAATATACAGCAGGGAAAAATCCCCTGCCAGTGCATGAGAGTAAGGTAGCCTAAAGCGATGCAAGACGCCATTTCACCGGACACCCGCGACACGCCGCTCCTGCAGGTCAGCCACCTCAAGACCTACTTCAATAAGGGAAGCTTTCATGCCGTGGATGACATCAGCTTTGACATCTACAGGGGCGAAGTGTTCGGTCTGGTCGGAGAGTCGGGCTGCGGCAAGACGACGACGGGCCGTTCCATCATCGGCCTCTATGAGATAAGCGGGGGGAGCGTCTCTTTTGGCGGCAGGCTTTTGCGGGCAGGAACGCTGGAATACCGCAAGGCAATCAATGCCGCAAAAGTGGAGTACAAACATGGCGCCATATCCCGGCAGGAACTGGCGAAAACTGTCCGCAGCAACAGGGAGAAAATACGCGAGGCCGAATCCCTGCGGCGCAAAAACAGCTTTGAAACCAAGATACAGATGATCTATCAGGATCCTGTTTCCTCGCTTGACCCCCGCATGACCGTCCGCGAGATCATCGCCGAAGGACTGCGCATCCGCGGGGTGCGGGACGAACGGCAGATCGGCATGGCAGTTGCCAAGGCGCTTGCCCGCGTGGGCCTGTTGAGCGAATATGCCGACCGCTATCCCCATGAGTTTTCGGGCGGTCAGCGGCAGCGGATTGGAATTGCCCGTGCCATCATCATGGATCCTTCCCTCATAATCGCCGACGAACCCATTTCTGCACTCGATGTGTCCATCAAGGCGCAGGTGATAAACCTCCTGAACGAACTGCGCCGGGACCTGGGCCTGACCGTCCTCTTCATAGCCCACGACCTTTCCGTGGTGAAATACTTCTGCGACCGCATTGCCGTCATGTACGCAGGCAGAATCGTGGAACTCGCCCCGTCCGAAGAACTGTTTGCCCACCCCCTGCATCCCTATACGAAGTCCCTGCTTTCCGCCGTTCCATTGCCCGATCCGCAGTATGAGCACCGGCGGCAGCGCCTCTTTTACGATGCGGAGCGAGCGCACGACTATTCCAAGGAACAGGCCGTCATGCGCAAGCTGTCGCCGACCCATTCCGTCTACTGTAACAGTGCCGAGGCTGCCTGCTATGTCCGGGAACTGGAAAGCGGCACGTCGGGCACGGTAGCCGATGACTTGCCGGACAGCGAGCCGGGCGTAAAGCCGGGCAATAAGCCGAGGACTCCTGCATGAAAGGGGGTGCCGTAAAGAAATTCCTGCTCCTGCTTGCCGCCTTTCTGGTCGCCCTTGCCGTCATGCACTGGGAAAGTTCCACCCGTGCGGCTGCCGGGGAAGAGCTGCCGCTGTCCCGTATCTGGAGCGACGGTTTTTTTGTTTCCGCAGCCCTCTTTGTGTCCGCCGGCATCCTTTCCCTCGTTGCAGGCTGGGGTGGCTTTGACACGCTGGCCTACGGTGCAGGCTTTCTTGCTGCCCGCTTTACCCGCCGGGACAGCGCATACAAGTCCTACTTTGACTACGTGCAGGCAAAATCCGCAGAACGGAAGGCGCGGGCCGACCGGGGCGTCGACGGTAGCGAAGGCGCCAGCGGCCGGTTGAACGCCGGCGGTAACCGGAGCGCCCGCCTGCATCCTGTGGATTTCATCATCACGGGTCTCATCATGCTTGCCCTTTCCGCCCTGGCAATGCTTGCCCAATAGGGGGCATTGCGGTATACTGGGGCATATAATTCATATAATTATAGAAGAAACTTCAGATTGTAAGGAAGGTGTAAAGTGGGGGTTCTGAAAGGAAGGCACGTCATAGAGCCGAGCGACCTGAGCGTCGGCGAGATTGAGGAGATTTGCTCGCTCGCAGAGAAAATCATAGTTGACCCTGTCTCTTTTCAAGATGTGTGCCGCGGGAAAATCCTCGCGACACTTTTTTATGAGCCGAGCACCAGGACCCGCCTGTCATTCGAGGCGGCCATGCTGCACCTGGGCGGCACGGTGGAAGGCTTTGCCGATGCGAGCTACACCTCCGTGTCCAAGGGCGAGACGCTTGCCGACACGATCCGCGTCGTCAGCTCCTACGTCGACATCATTGCGATGCGGAGTCCCCAGGAGGGGGCGGCCCTGCTCGCCTCCAAGTACAGCGCGGTCCCCGTCATCAACGCGGGCGACGGCGGCCACTACCACCCCACGCAGACCCTGACCGACCTGATGACAATCAGGATGCTGCGAGGAGGCTTTGAAAACCATACCGTCTGCTTCTGCGGCGACCTGAAATTCGGCCGCACCGTCCACTCGCTCGCACAGGCGATGAGCCGCTACAAGGGCAACAGCTTCATCTTCGTCAGCCCCAAGGAGCTGAAGGTACCGGAGTACATTACTAAGGACATTCTGGAACCGGCGGGCATCAAGTACATCGAGGTGGAACGGCTGGAAGATGCAATCGGTGAGGCCGACATCCTGTACATGACCCGCGTGCAGAAGGAACGCTTCTTCAACGAACAGGACTACATCCGCCTCAAGGACAGCTACATACTGGACACCGAGAAGATGAAGCTGGCCCGCAAGGACATGATCGTCCTGCACCCCCTCCCCCGCGTCAACGAGATTGCCCCGGAGGTGGACGACGATCCCCGCGCCGCATACTTCAAGCAGGTGAAGTTCGGCATGTATGCCCGCATGGCCCTCATGTCCAAGCTGACCGGCAGCCTGTGATGGTGCCGTCACCGGAAGGTAATGGCATGCCCTCGTATCACTGTTGATGCACCACTTGTTTTAACAGTGATACAGGACTTGTATCAGTACTGATACAACACTTGTATCAACAGTGATACAATATCGGTTTCCCGCTCACATTCCCCTAAAATAAGTCTTACAGTGCTTCCGTAAGGGCGAGGATCAGGGCCTTGTAGTCCTCCATCAGGACGGGGGTCTTTGACTGGATTTCCGCCCGGGCTTCTTCGTAATGGGGATTCCCCGGCTGACTGTCCTGAATGATGTGCCCCTGCGCTTCAAGCCGTGCCGCCGCTTCCGAAAGTGTGTCCAGCCCGGCAAGGCGTGAGGAAGACTTGAGGGCATGGACCTTGACCGTATAGTTCTTCCAGTCCTCTTTCTTCATGCAGTACAGAATTGTATCCAGGGTATCCGGGCCGCTTTCGGCATACTGCTTGAGGACGTCCTTGCACACGTCGGGGCTGCCGCAGGCTTCGAGCGAGCGCGTGATGTCCAGTCCCGGAACAAGCGACAGGCGCTGCAGGACCGGGTCGGTCAGCCGCGTGGACATCCGGGCGGACTCTGCCGCATCGTGCCCGGCTCCGGGACTCTGCGGGTCCGGGACTGCCTTAAGCTTTTCGGGCGGCAGGTAGTGGGCAATCATCTTTTCCAGCTTGACGCTGTTGACCGGTTTGGTCAGGTAATCGGTAAATCCTTCCTTTATATACATCTCCCGCGCACCGGAGATCGCATTGGCGGTCAGGGCAACCGCAGGGACGCCCCTGCAGGGGTTCGGCTCCAGCTGCTCCAGGGCATGCAGGGTTTCTATGCCGTCCATCGTCGGCATCATGTGGTCAATGAAGAGCATGTCGTAGTGCTTTGCGGAACAGAGCTTGAGGGCTTCCAGTCCGCTCGCAGCCGTATCTATCTGCACTTTCGTTTCCTTGAGCAGGCCCTTGAAGACCGTCAGGTTCATCGCGGTGTCGTCCACACAGAGGATCTGTGCGTCCGGGGCGGTGAAGCTTGCCCGGTAGTTTGAAGCTGCCTCCGCGCTCTTGCGGTAGATTTCCGCAAAGTCGCCGACGCCCTCGTCCGAGATGACCCGCTGAATGACCCTGAAGGAAAAGTCAGACCCCTTGCCGTAGGTGCTCTTGACCTCCAGGTAGGTGCCCATCATGGCAAGGAGGTTCTGCACGATGTTCATGCCGAGGCCCGTGCCTTCAATCGACCGGTTCCGCTTCTCTTCGATTCTCTGGAAGGCCGTGAAGAGCTTGGAGATGTCTTCCGTCTTTATGCCGATTCCCGTGTCCACGACCCGCGCCCTGAGCATGATGAAGCGGTCGCTGCCGGTCTTGTCTCCTCCCAGGGCGGCAAATCCTTCTCCCTGCAGGTCCGTCTCTGCCGGTTCCTCCCAGCCTATTTCGAGCGTGACGCTGCCTTCGCGCGTATACTTGACCGCATTGGTCAGGATGTTCAGGATGCACTGCTTGATGCGGATTTCATCTCCGTAGAGGATGCGGGGGGTGTCGGGGCTGACGATGACGTTGAGCTTGAGCCGCTTGTCCTCGGCGCGGGATGCAATCATGTTGACGAGGTCGTTTATCATGGAACCGAGGTCGTACTCGGCGTTAATCAGTTCCAGCTTGCCGGACTCTATCTTGGAGAAGTCGAGGATGTCGTTTATCAGGCTCAGGAGCGAACGGCCCGCACTCTTGATGTCCGCTGCATAGCGGATGATGTGGTCTTCGTCGCTCTCGCGCAGGATCATCTCGTCCAGACCCAGGACGGCGTTGATCGGGGTGCGGATTTCGTGGCTCATCGACGACAGGAATGACGTCTTTGCCTGGTTTGCCGCCTTTTCAACCCGAACCACCTCCCGCAGTTCCTGCTCCCGTTCAAGGCTTGCGATGTAGTCGGACAGCTGGGCGGCCGTCGACTTGAGTTCTTCGTACAGTTCCTGTATCTCGTCGCCCGTCTGGATGTTCAGCGAGGAAAGGTCCGCTGCGTCGCCCACGTTCCGGTCGCCCCTGATGGTACTGCGGGTATAGCACTTGAGCCCGGTGGACATGAGGCGGATGGGAATCGCAATCTGCGTAACCGCAAAATGGCGCGTGATGAGGATGATCGGTACCGAGAAGTTCAGCAGGCTCAGGAGCATGGCGAAGTTCGTCTGGATGAGCGACTCCGTGATGAACATCTGCGAGAGGGGCGCACCTGCGGTGAGCCTGTCTGCGCTCTTGTTGAACTGAATGTAGGCGAATACCATGGCGGCAAAGCACAGGAGTATGGCTTCTGCAACGATGAAGAGGGTGACCTTGTCCTTGATGCCGGGACTGAGTTTCCGCTTGCCCTGCATGCGGCAGATTTTGCCCGACAGGAACCTGCTGTTTCCGTAGAAGAGCGAGCGGAACTTCACGGGTGCATAATTGAAAAAGATGTAGCAGACGACGACAACGACAGCGACGTAGTAGGTCGAAGTGAACTTCAGGTTGAGGTTATAGGTCAGGTCATTTTCCGTCCTCTCGCTCAGCCCGTAGGCAACGCCCACGAGGGTGAATGCCATGTCAATCAATAGGGAGAAAAAGGGAATCGTCAGCAGGGTTTTCCAGCGGCTCCTGTACCAGCCCCACTTGATGGGAAGCACGGCGACGAGCGCACTTGTAAGGATGACGAAAAGGCCGAATGTTGCGTTGATGTCCCAGTTGACGAACGCCATGTGCATGAACAGGATGAGTTCCATGAGCGAGGCCGAAAGCGGGCCGCAGAGGGAAGACAGGAGCATCGTGATGACGATGGCCCAGCTCCGCTTGACGGTACTGAAGTCATCGAGATTGCCGATTCCCTGCAGCAGGGTGAATACGCCGATGAAAGCGAGGATGAAGCATATCACGTTTACCAGGAGCCGCCTGTTCCTGCTCCAGTCTAAAAGCTTGGTCTTCATATAGAAGCAATTATACCATAATATATGAAAAAAATTATAGTGCCTCTGTCAGCGCGAGGATCAGGGCCTGGCAGGCATCCAGCAGGCCGGGCGTCCCGGTCTGGATTTCCGCCAGTGCTTCACCGTAGCGGGGGCTGCCCGGCTGGCTGTCCAGGAGCTTGTTCCCGCTCTTTTCGAGCCGGGCCGCCGCTTCCGAAAGCGTGTCCAGTCCGGCAAGGCGGGAGGAAGACTTGAGTGCGTGGACCTTGACCGTATAGTTCTTCCAGTCCTCCTTCTTCATGCAGTGCGCTATCGTGTCCAGCGTGTCCGGCCCGCTCTCGGCGTACTGCCTGAGGACGTCCTTGCACACGTCGGGGCTGCCGCAGGCTTCGAGCGAGCGCATGATGTCCAGCCCCGGCACGTGCGACAGGCGCTGCAGGACCGGATCGGTCAGCCGGGCTGCTTCCGCAGCCTGCCGGGGCTGCCCTGCCGCCTTTGCTGCCGGTGCCCGGTTGACTTTTTCCGGCGGCAGGTAGCGGGCAATCATCTTTTCCAGCTTGCCGCTGTTCACCGGCTTGGTCAGGTAGTCGCTGAAACCTTCCCGTATATACTGCTCCCGTGCGCCGGAAATTGCATTTGCCGTCAGTGCGATGACCGGTACGCCCCGGCTGCGGTTTGCTTCCTGCTGTTCCAGCGCGTGCAGGGTTTCTATGCCGTCCATCACCGGCATCATGTGATCGATGAAGAGCATGTCGTAGTGCTTTCCGGCACAGAGCCTGAGGGCTTCCGCGCCGCTTGCGGCCGTGTCTATCTGCACCTGCGTTTCCTTTAAGAGTCCCCGGAAGACCGTGAGGTTCATCTCGGTGTCGTCCACGCAGAGAATCTGCGCATCCGGGGCGGTGAAGCTTGCCCGGTAGCCTGCTGCTCCTGCCTCGTTTGCTTCGTTTGCGCGGTAGAGTTCCGCAAAGTCACCGATCCCTTCATCGGAAACGACCCGCTGGATGACCCTGAACGCAAAAACGGACCCCTTGCCGTAGACGCTCTGCACGTCCAGCTGCGTTCCCATCATGGCAAGGAGGTTCTGCACGATGTTCATGCCGAGTCCCGTTCCTTCAATGGTCCGGTTGCGCTTTTCTTCGATTCGCTGGAAGGCCGTGAAAAGCTTGGGCAGGTCTGCTTCCTTTATGCCGATTCCCGTATCGCTGACCCGGACGGTAAGCATGATGAAGCGGTCGCTTGCCGACTGAGCCCCTCCCAGTGCGGTAAAGCCGTCGCCGTGCAGGTCTGCGGCGGACGCTTCCTCCCAGCCTATTTCGAGCGTGACGCTGCCTTCGCGCGTGTACTTGACCGCATTGGTCAGGAGGTTCAGGACGCACTGCTTGAAGCGTACTTCATCGCCGTAGAGGACGCGGGGGGTGGAAGGAGTGACCTTGACGGAAAAAGCCAGACCCTTTTCTTCGGCACGGGATCTGATCATGTTGACGAGGTCGTTTATGGCGGCCCCCAGGTCGTAGCCGGTGTTTATGAGTTCCAGCTTGCCCGACTCAATCTTTGAAAAGTCGAGGATGTCGTTTATCAGGCTCAGGAGCGAACGGCCCGCACTCTTGATGTCCGCCGCATAGCGGATGATGTGGTCTTCGTCGCTCTCGCGCAGGATCATCTCGTCCAGGCCGAGCACGGCGTTGATCGGGGTGCGGATTTCGTGGCTCATCGACGACAGGAATGCTGTCTTTGCCTGATTTGCCGCCACTTCCGTCTGAATCGCTTCCTGCAGCTGCTTTTCCCGTTCCTGGCTGGCGATATAGGCTTCCATCTGGGCGGTCGCAAAGGTCAGCTCGCCGTACAGGTCCTCTATTTCGTCCCCGGTCTTTATGTCCAGCGTGTCTATGTCCACGCTTTTCCCCGGCCGGCTGCCGTTTTCCCGCTTTCCGGTCAGGCCTCTGCTGAAGCTGTTCATGCCTTCCGCCATCAGGCGGATGGGGGTGGCGATGCGGTTGATGGCGAAGGTATTGGCAAAGAGGATGAGCGGAACCGAAAAGTTGAGCAGGCTCAGCAGCATGGCAAAGTTCGTCTGGAGCAGGGAGTCCGTTATGACCACCCGGGACAGGGGCGAGCCTTCCGTAAGCCGGTCCGTGTTTTCGTTGAAGAGGATGTAGGCGAATACCATTGCCGAAAAGCACAGGATGACCGCTTCCAGCGTGATGAGGCCCGTTACCTTGTCCTTGACGCTGATCCGCCGCCTGCCCCGCCGGGAACTGCGGACAAGCTGGTTTATCATGAAGTAGCGGTAGCCGGAAAATCTGGACGCTATGGACGAAGGCGCAAAGTTGAAGAAGGCGTAGCAGACTGCCGTGACCAGGATGATGCAGGGCAGGAGATTCAGCAGGTAGGAAAGCTGCGTCTTCAGGTCAAAATGCAGCCTGTCGAGCAGACCGTAGGCAAGGCGTATCAGGGTGTACGACAGGTTTATGATGAGGCAGAAAAAGGGAACGGTAATCAGGGTCTTGATGCGGCTCTTGTACCAGCCCTGCCTGACGGGAACGTAGGCGATGAGGGCGCAGGTCAGGATGACGAACAGGCCCAGGGTGCCGTGGATGTTTCCCCGTATGAACGCCGTGTGCAGGAACATGATCAGTTCCATCAGGACGGCCGTCAGCGGGCCGCAGAAGGAAGACAAAAGTATCGTCATGACCAGCATCAGGTCGTTCTGCAGGGCGGAACTGTGCGCTGTGCCTGCCCCAAAGAAGAACATCAGGTTGATGGTCAGGAGGGTAAGAACCATGCAGACCGCATTTATGAGGAAGCGCTTTTTTCTCCCTTTGTCCGAAAAAATGGTATCCATACTTTTGAATCTGCTTCCAGTATAGCACAGGAGTGCAGAATTGAACAGGAAAACTTTCTGGCAAAAAGCTCGCCTGCGTGCTAGCATTGCGCGGGATAAAATAGTATTTTATACAGAGAACGGAATGTGAGAGGAGGCTGACGGCAATGGCGTTGTTTGGGAATGAACGGGAAAGTCCGCAGGAAGCGCAGCGGAAGTTCCGCGAGGAATTCGGGGCGAAGGTGCACGACGAAGTGCAGGATATGGAACTTGCCGAACTGCGGGCTGACGGCGGGGTGTATCAGGACCTGAACCTCAAGAGCTACCGGCCCAGCGTCTGGGGGCTGATTGTCTTTTGCCGGAAGGAGACCTGGTATTACGTGGCGGAACAGGAGTCATACCTGTCCTTCTTCATGAAGGGCGCCGGCAAGACGGAAGAGCGGACCGTCTGCCTGTCGCAGCTGTCGGACATTCATTTTTCCCTGCCGAAGCGGACCTTTTTTTCATTCATGAACCCGGAACTGGCCCGCTCCATCAATGCAACCTATACGAACCTGAACGGGAACCGGCGGGAGTTCACGCTCGTGCTCAACCGGAAGGCGGGCGAAACCTTCCGCCGTCTGGGCGGGCAGGACGAAACGGCTGCGGATGAAACGGCTGGGGCTGGGGGTGGGGGTGGCCCAACGGGCGTTACTGCGGATGCCGCAGGGGGCGGAAGCGCTGTGTCCCGGCAGGGGACGGACACCCGCCCCTTCCGGCAGGAGACGGAAGATCCCTTCGGTTCCTACTACTTGCCGTCGGGCATGGCGCGCTTTGATGCCCAGATGCACTTCATCGCCGAGATAGACAAGATGACCCGCATCCTGCGGCAGACCCTGCTCATCGACGGCAGCCGCCGGGAAAACGATGCGGAACACTCCTGGCACCTGGCGGTGATGGCCCAGCTCCTTGCCGAATACGCCAAGGACACGCCGGACGTTTCCCGGGCAATCAAGATGGTGAGCGTGCACGATTTAATCGAGATTTATGCGGGCGATACCTACGCCTACGATGAAGAAGGGGCGAAGAGCAAGCTGGAGCGGGAAAAACAGGCGGCGGACCGGCTGTTCGGCATCCTGCCTGCCGATCAGGGGGCAGAAATCCGTGCGCTCTGGGAAGAGTTTGACCGGCGGGAGACGGCGGACGCGCGCTATGCGGCCTGCCTTGATAGCCTGCAGCCTTTCTTCCACAATACCCTGACTGTCGGACATTCCTGGATTGACCACGGCACCCGGCGCTCGCAGGTGGAAGCGCGGCAGTCCATTATCCGCGACAACATGCCCTCCCTCTGGCCCTGGGTCGTGCAGAACCTTGACCGTGCCGTGCAGAAAGGCTGGCTCCTCGATGCGTAGAAGATTGATGCGCAGCGACCGTTTTCTCTGCGGCTTCCGGGGCAGTCCGCTCCTGCCGCTGTTCCCGGCCGTCCTCGTCCTCGCCGCCCTGCTCTTTTTCTCCTGCGAGACGGATTCCCACCTCGGGACGGCAGATGGCGGAACGGCAGGCGTCAGGCCGCCGCAGAAAACCGAGGCCGCTGCCGAAAGTGCCGAAAGCCGGCGTGCCGCTGACAGCTGGAAGGCGGTGACAAGCCTTGCGGATCTTGAAGGCCGCTGGGAAAGTTCCGTCGGTTCCCTCTACGAGTACCCCTTCAGGGTGGACGGAAAGAAATACCTGCGGATTGCCTGGCGGGAGGTTGACGACACGGAACTCTGGCAGTCTTGGGCGGCCCGGCACGACATGGACATGGAAAGCCTCTGGCAGATGCGCTATGCCTGCCTGTCCGACATCTACCGGCAGGCCCTGCCCGCTGCCGACGCAAACGGAACCCAGTACGGCATCAAGCTTTCCCGCCTGAGCGGGAGAATCCTCTCCCGCAGAGAGATGCTCGTCAGCGAGCGCCTCCTGCTCGTGAACCTCGGCTTCTTCCGCCTGTCCCCCGACGGAAACAGCTTCGTGGAACACGGTTCCCTCCGCCTTGCCTCTGATGTCTTTTCCGACATCTCCAGGGGCGGCACTATATATAGAAAGAAAACTGCTGAGAAAAGCGGAGGAAACTGATGCTGAACCCTTCCCCTGTCCGAATCGTGCCCCGCCTCCTGTGCTGCCTGCTGCTGGCAGTCCTTCCCCTCACCGCGGCCTGTGCGGAACAGCTGGGCCTGGTCCTCTCCGGCGGGGGCGGCAAGGGGGCCTACCAGGTCGGTGTCTGGAAGGCCCTTACCGAATACGGCCTTGCCCAGCAGGTAACGGTCATGTCGGGAACGAGCGTCGGTGCGCTGAACGCCGCCCTCTTTTCCTGCGTGAGCCCTGCCGAAGCGGAACGGATCTGGCTTGAGGAAGTGCCCGGACGGTTGACCAAAGATGCCCTCATTTCGCAGGAGGGCCTGCAGGAAATCATCAGCATCGTTCCCCTCTCCCGGCTGCTGGGCAGCTACCCCCGCGTCTGTGCCGTCGCCGTCCGCCAGCAGTGGATTATCGGCACGCTGATTCAGTACATCACCGCGAGTGTCGGCAGCAATGCCACCCGCTTCTGGCTCAACGATGAGGCGAACGCCTACTGGATCGGGAAAGAGCTGCTCGCTTCCGCCGCTTTCCCGGGCCTCTGCCCTGCAGTCACGCTGGCGGACGGGAATGACTATGTGGACGGCGGCTGGGAGGCGGTCGGCGGCGACAACGTGCCGGTCGCCCCGCTGGCGGAATCCGCCCCCGCAGTCCAGAAGCTCTTCATCGTCTACTGCAATCAGGAACCGCCGCGGCGGGTCAAGGTGAAGGACTACGACTGGCTCAGGATAACCGAACTCATTCCGTCCATCGACACGGCGGGGCTCTTTGACGGCACGACGAACTTTTCCCGCAACCGCATCCGCCTCCTGATCGACACGGGCTACGAGGACACGGTCGCCGTCCTGAAGGGCAGGGGCCTGTACCCCGTCTCGTCATATTGGTTCGAGTGAGGGACAGGCAAGGGTCGATATCTCCCGGCATCCGCCGGGAAGGGGAGCGTGGGGCCGCCCTAGAAAGACACATTGACGGATAATGTCAAATTGCGCTAAAATCAAAGCTGTCAGCTGCGGGGTTCATCCGGCTTCTGCGGCTGTTTTCATGGTTTTCATGTACATTTTATCGTATAGAGGATAGCAATGATAATCAAACCGATGATTCGCAGCAACATCTGCATAAACGCGCACCCGGTCGGATGCGCCAGGGAAACCGAGCGGCAGATTGCCTACGTCCGTTCACAGAAGGCGAAACGCGGCATCAAGACCGCCGCTGAAGGCGGCAAGGGGCCTAAGACCGTGCTGGTCCTGGGCTGTTCCACCGGCTACGGCCTGGGATCCCGGATTGTGGCCGCATTTGAATACGGCGCCGACACCATCGGCGTTTCCTTTGAGCACGAGCCGGCAGGACGGCGCGGCGGAACACCCGGCTGGTACAACAACAAGGCCTTTGACCGGGCTGCCGCCCAGGCCGGCCTCAAGTTCGAGACGCTCAACGCAGACGCATTCAGCGACGAGTGCCGGCAGGAAGTCATCGCGAAGGTGAAGGCTTGGGGCCGGAAGTTTGACCTCGTGGTCTACAGCCTTGCGAGCCCCGTCCGCACCGATCCCGACACGAAGACCCTCTACAAGTCGGTCCTCAAGCCGGTCGGCCAGCCCTATTCCGGCGCATCGCTCGACATGATGACCGGTGCAATTTCCTCGATGACCGCCGACCCCGCCGAAGGCGACGACATTGCCAACACGGTCAAGGTCATGGGCGGCGAGGACTGGGAGCGCTGGATCAAGCAGCTTTCCGAAGCGGGCGTCCTTGCCGAAGGCTGCCGCACGGTTGCCTATTCCTACATCGGCCCCAAGCTTTCCCACGCAATCTACCGCGACGGTACGATCGGAGCGGCCAAGAAGGACCTTGAAGCCCGTGCCCACAGCATTGACGCCAGCCTCAAGGCAATCGGCGGTGCGGCCTACGTGAGCGAAAACAAGGGCCTCATCACCCGCTCGTCATCGGTCATCCCGATCATCACCCTCTACCTGTCCGTCCTCTTCAAGGTCATGAAGGCGAAAGGAACGCACGAAGGCTGCATTGAGCAGATGGAACGCCTCTTTGCGGAACGCCTGTTCACCGGTGCGGACAACGGAGCCGGTACAGTGCCGGTTGACAGCGAGGGAAGGATCCGCATTGACGACTGGGAGCTTGACCCCGCCGTTCAGGCCGAAGTTGACAGGATCATGCCGGCCGTTACGGAGGCAAACGTCAACGAAATGGTTGACCTTGCCGGCGTGCGCCATGACTTCCTCGTGATAAACGGATTTGACGTTGAAGGCGTGGATTACGAAAAGGATGTCAGCGACCTGACGTCCATAGACGCCTAAAAAGCGGTCGTACAAGGCCGGGGCGGGCAAGCCTCGGACTGGCTTTTAACGCCCCTGCCTGCCGAGTGCTATGTAGGAGCCGTGGGCTTTTTCCTTTGCCGAAACCCGCCTGTGTGCTGCGGGAACCGAGGCAGGAAGCCCTTCCTCCCTGCGCCGGCGGTCCTGCCGTTCCTGCTTCCAGACGGGAGCGGCGGGACGGGCATCCCCCTGTTCCACATATTCCAGCCAGAAAGCATCTTCAGGAACTTCAAACGACAGTTTCTTCCCCGTCACCGGGTGCAGGAACTCAAGAACACGGGCATGCAGTGCCAGCCGGTGAAAGGGGTCGGTCCGTGCCCGGTAGTTCTCGTCGCCCGCCAGAGGACGGCCCAAAAAGGAAAGGTGGGCGCGTATCTGGTTCTTCTTGCCCGTGTCCAGTTCCAGTTCAAAGAGCGTGTGGGTCGGTCCCCGCATGACAATCCGGTAGTGCGTTACGGCACGGACGGTCTGCGGCTGCCCGCCTCTCCGACCGACATTTCTGTCGCGAACGACATCCCTGTCGCGACCGACATCTCTGTCGCGACCGACATCTCTGTCGTGCCCGCCGTCCCGGTTGCTGCTTCGCGGGACGTATGCGACGTGATAGGCGTTTTCGGCAAGGGGCTCGTCAATCGTACCCGAGTCGGGAAGGTCTGCGGCACGCCCTCCGGACGGGTTTTCGGCGACCGCCCGGTAGACCTTGCGGGTCGTCCCGTCGTGCCAGCGGGCCATCAGCTTTTTCTGGGCAGCCTCGTTCAGGGCAAAGACCATTACCCCGCTCGTGTCGCGGTCAAGCCGGTGTACGGTAAAGGGCCGGTGGGACCGCGACCAGTCTCCCCGCCCCCGCATCAGTTTTTCAAGCAGGTCCAGGGCAGTCCGCGCCTTGCTGCCGGGGTAGGGGACGGACAGGAGGCCGCTCGGCTTTTCTATGACGATGATGTCCGCATCTTCGTAGAGAATGCAGATCCGCTCGCGCCCGTAGTCGGCCTTGTGCTCCCGTTTATAGTGGGTGCTTGCCTTGACGTGGTGCACGCCCGCCGTATGTACCTTATTCGCCATGGATGACACACTTGTCCTTGCCGGAATTCTTGGCAACGTAGAGGGCATGGTCCGCCTGATTGAACAGTTCCTGATAGTCCGGCCGTACGGGGCCTTTATGGAAGAGGGCACAGCCGACGCTGATGCTGTAGGCATCGTACTTCGTGTTCTGCTTGAAGAAGGCCTTGAGGTTTTCGGTCATCAGCATGATCTTGTTCTGTATGGCATCCTTGTTCAGCTTGCCGATCATCAGGATTACGAACTCATCGCCTCCGAACCTGCCGACAAAGTCGGAAGCCCGGCAGCAGTCCAGAATGCAGCGGCCCGTGTTTGCAATGAAAAAGTCCCCGATGGAATGTCCGAAGCTGTCATTGATGATCTTGAAGTTGTCGATGTCCAGAATCAGCAGGCAGCCTTCGGATTCCGTGTTCCGCAGGCATCCGATCGTGTTGCTTTCAAAGGCAGCCTTGGTCATTGCCCCGGTCATGGAATCCGTATCCCGCTGTATCTTGATGATCTGCCGGTTCTTGAAGTCGTCCATCCTGCTCATCTGCTGGTGGGTGTGCAGGAAGACCGAGACCAGGACGAAGGAGATGACGTTTATCAGGTCGTTTGAAAACATGTACGGCCCCTTCACCTTGCGGCTGAACAGGAGGAAAATGACGCTGACAATAACCATCAGGATGTTTCCCCGGTAGGGACAGTCGCAGGGGAGGGTCGGCAGGATGATGAGCATGACCGTAAAGGTGACGGCAGGGAAGGGGCCGTGGACGATTCCCGTATAGAAGCCGTAGCCGTAGCCGATGACCTCCAGAATGTAAAAGGTCAGGAGTACCGGCCGTCTGCTGGAGTCCGGCTTGAACACGAAGCGGGCCAGCAGGTAGATGCCGAGGCTGGTGACGAACATGATGACATAGACGATGGGAAACTCATAGACGGGTGTCGCCCCGGTAAAGCTTATGGAAGAAATGATGGCAAAAATAATGCTGAACAGAAGCGAGCAGAACTTGAGCATCCGGTGATTGTATTCCGCAATCATGGACTGAATGTTTTCAAGGTCCTTCCTGTCATCCATGCCGAGACGGAACTTCCGAAGCATTGCTCCCCAGCCGTTGAATTTCATACTTCAATTATAACGCCCCTGCCATTTTTTTTCAACGGTAGAAGCGGGAGGGCGGCACGGCGGAACCGGGAGGTGCCACGGTAGAAGCGGGGGCTTCCCGGTATACCTGCTGGGAATTTAAGGGCGGGGCCCGCCCCTACAGATCTTCCTGCCTGAGCAGGACGATGCCGTTGTCCGCAAGCAGCTTCACGGTCTTTTCCTGATCGTCGGTCTTCATGACGATGTTGGCGCCGCCGTTCGCGACGGAAAGGCCGTAAATATAGGAGATGTTTATCCCCGCACCGAGGATCAGGGCCGCGACCTTGTGCAGGCCGCCGATCTGGTTGGGCACGCTTACGCCGATGACGTCGTTCGCCTTGCTCGTGATGCCCTTCTCCTTGAGGACCTTGTAGGCCCTGTCCGTGTCGTTGACGAGGATGCGGAGCACGCCGAAGTCGTTCGTGTCCGCAAGGCTTGCCGAGAAGATGTTGATTTTCTCGGCGGCGAGGATTTTCAGCAGTTCCTCAAGCTGCCCCGACTTGTTCTCCAGAAAAACGGAAAGCTGTTTTATGAACATATATCCTACCTCCTTGCCTTACTCATAGAGCTTGCGCCTGTCGGTAACGTGCTTGGTCTTGCCGTCGGAATGGACGAGCGAGTTGGGCTGTACCAGGCTGATTTTTGCGTTCAGTCCCAGGGCCTCGCGCAGGCGGTCGTGGATTGCACGGGACAGTTTTTCCAGCTTGCCGACCTCGTCCGAGAAGAAGGACTCGTCTACTTCAACCTGTACTTCCAGCGTGTCTGTGTTGTCCACGCGGTCAACGATGATCATGTAGTGCGGGGTCGTGCCGTCCACGGTCAGCAGGGCGGCTTCCACCTGCGACGGGAAGACGTTTACGCCGCGGATGATCAGCATGTCGTCCGTACGGCCCTTGAAGCGCTGGATCCTCGCCATGGTACGGCCGCACTCGCAGCGGCCGGTTTCCAGGCTGGTCAGGTCCTTGGTCCGGTAGCGGATCATCGGCATGCCCTCCTTGGTCAGCGTCGTAATGACCAGCTCGCCGGTCTCGCCGTCCGCAACGGGCGTGAGGGTCTTTGGGTCGATTATCTCGGGCAGGAAGTGGTCTTCCCAGATGTGCAGGCCCTTGTGGTACTCGCAGTCCGCGGCAACGCCGGGTCCCATGACCTCGGTGAGTCCGTAGATGTCGAATGCCTTGATGTGGAGCTTCTGCTCCATTGCACTGCGCATCTCGTTGGTCCAGGGCTCCGCTCCGCAGATGGCGGCCCTGAGCTTTATCCTGTCCATCATGCCGGATTTTTCAAGGTCTTCGGCAACGTGGAGCAGGTAGGAGGGGGTACAGGCAATCGCCGTTGCCCCGCAGTCCACCATCATGTCGATCAGCTTCTTGGTGTTGCCCGTCGACATGGGGATGACGAGTGCGCCCAGGTATTCCGCCCCGTAGTGGGCACCGAGGCCGCCGGTAAACAGGCCGTAGCCGTAGCCCACCTGGATGACGTCGTTCCGCGTAATGCCTGCCATGGCAAGGCAGCGGGCCGCGCACTCTGACCAGAGGTCTATGTCCCGCCGGGTGTAGACGGCAATCTTGGGCTTGCCGGTCGTACCGCTGGAAGCGTGTACGCGGACCAGCTGCTCCTGCGGAACTGCGGAAAGTCCGAAGGGATATGCCTGGTTCAAATCCTCGTATGTCGTGAAGGGCAGCTTGGGCAGGTCCTCCAGTCCCCGGATGTCACCCGGCTCCAGCCCGGCCTCCTGCATCTTCTTCCGGTAGGACGGCACGTTGTGGTAAACGTGGTTCACGACCTTAACCAGCCTTTCGCTCTGGAGCTTCCTCAGCTGCTCCCTGTCCATGCACTCTTTCGGCTCATTCCAAATCATAGTGTTACGTAACCTCTGCCGTTGATTCTAATAGAAAAAACAATTGTTGGCTAGGGGCCGGATTCCCCTGCACCGACCGAATTCGAACGCTGCGGCGGCCCCGGGGCTGCACAGCCTCGGACTGGCCGCCTAGGGCTGCCAGCCTTTGTCCACGTTGAGCAGGACCCCGTTCATCGCCGGGTTTGCAAGCAGGGAAACGGCAGCCTGCGCCACATCGCGGGGACTGACGACAAAGCCCTCCGAGCCGGAAGGGGCATTCTGGGGCGGGGCCGTACTTACCGAGCCGGGCAGGACCGCATTGCATCGTATGCCTTTCGATGCATAGTTCTTCGCAACCGAGCGCACGATGACGGAAAGGCCCGTCTTTGCCCCGTGGTAGGCGGCGGTCAGCGAGCGGGGCAGGATGCTTTCGCTCCGCGTACCGCCGAACAGCAGGATGGAACCGCCTCCCCGCCGTATCATCCCCGGCAGGGCAAGGCTCACGGCAAGGCCGGGCAAAGCGTAGTCCAGCATGGCAAGCCGTGCCCAGTCCGCAGCCCCCGTATCCTCCAGTTTCTTCCTTATAAAGGGGCCGTAGGCAAGCACGATGATGTCCGCCTCTTTGACCGCCGTGTTCAGGCTGCCCTGTTCCAGCGCCTGTATCCCCTCCTTCTCAAAGTCGCAGGGAATGAAGCCGGGAACGGCAGCAGCCTGCTCCTGTACTTCCCCGTCTCCCGGGAGCGTCCGTCCCGTAATGATTATCCGTGCCCCCTCCCGGAACAGGAGGGACGCGCACTCCTTACCCAGTCCGCTCGTACCGCCGATGACGAGGGCCTTCCTGCCTTCAAAAACGCGCTGTTCCATACCCGTCAGTTTACCAGATTAGCCGTCTTTTTCAATAGCTCCGCCCGGCTCCCGGGGAAATCAGTTTCCCGGCTGAACTGGGGGGCGGGCAAGAGTGTACGTCGTCGGTCCAAAGCCCGACAGCCTGCCGAACTTCTGAAAACAGTCTGTCAAACTG
>CAMJZA010000009.1 GCA_946410085.1 uncultured Treponema sp.
GCACCAGTTCCGTAAAAAGGTCATAGAAAACCGAGCAGTCCCGGGTGTTGTTTGCGTAGGAGATGGAGCTGCGCTTTATTTCCCTGTCGAGCCCGAGATGATAGGTTATGCCCCTGTTCCTGCGGAACGCTTCTTCGATACTGCGGAGCCCGTTTGCATCCGTTATCTGGGCGTACAGCATCGCCCCAAACTGCATCCAAGAGGCGTTCCCGTTGCAGTATTTGTCGGATTCATGGCTTTTTACCAGCGCGTCAAACCGAGATCTCCCCACGGCCTCTAGTATTTGTCCGAATAATGTGTTATACTTGTTCATGTCTGTAATTCCTTATGTGATACAGTCTTGTGTGGTAACTAAACTATATCACGAATTACAGACTTTAAACTATACTAATTCATTTTGGACAGTAGTGAGAAAAAATATATTACACGGGAACGAAAAAACAGTGGGCAGCGGTGATTACAGGCATTGACTGGCATCGAGATATACCAGCAAAAAGTGTAACTATTATCAAACAGAATTAACGTGAATGTGTTCTCAGAAATATGATGTATTTCATGGCTGCACATCCCCTGTTTGAGATTCCAGACTCGATTAAAGAAATTGGAAGCTGAACTTTTTGTGTTTGTTCTTCATTATGCGATGAAACTAAGGCAAAATTGAAGACACTTGGTTATAACGGATTATTTTAACTAACAGTCACGATGCTTATCTGTGGGAAACAATTTGTCAAAAATCAATCTTCTTGACAAATTGACCTGTCTAATCTATTTTTATTGTTGGAGGAATTGATTTATGACAAGCACTTACACGGTAAGACCTTCAGAGCTTACGCTTGATTTTATACACGCAATCCAAGCCATGTTCAAGGATAAGGAGATTGAAATCAACATACATGAGGTAGCAGATGAAACGGATTATCTCCTTTCATCCCCTGCGAACAAAAAACATCTCCTTGAATCTATCTCTGAATTGAAAAAACGTGAGAATCTCGTCAGTATAGAGGAAGGGGCACTGTGATTGTTTCGTTTACTCAGCCAGCCTTTGAGGATTACCAGAATTGGGCGAAGGATGACAAGGCCGTTTTTAAGAAGATAAACAGCCTGATAAAGGAAATCCTGCGGACTCCCTTTACTGGGACTGGGAAACCGGAGCCACTTAAACACGAGCTTTCTGGTTTTTGGTCGCGGAGGATTACAGAAGAACACCGTCTGGTTTACAAGGTCGAAAAAGATGAGCTTCTGATTATCTCCTGCAAATATCATTATGAGTAAAGTCGGAAAAAGGGTTCGTTAGAGCCGTCCATGAACTTTCAACGCCTCAAGCATAATCTGCCTGTCTTTTTTTGTGTTCCTCAACAATCCAGACCTTAAACTCTTCGCATTCCTTGTCCAGCTCCGTAAAGTCGGGCTTAGGCGTGTGAAGGATGTAATTATAAAGAGAATCAGCTTTTTCACGTGCTTCCAGCATTTCTTCGGTAATACAGTGCATACAAGACCTCCAGACATTACTATACCACAGTTTTTTTGAAGAAGTCATCGTTCAACTTGTTGGCATGATTACAGTTGGTCTTTCTCTTGACAATCAGGGGAATGCATTGTATATATAAAAATATGGGGTACAACCGTGCAGACGTAATCGCAGAAAAGGAGCGGATAATAATCCTACCCCAAAAGAAATCTCTTGACGACATGCTGACTTTGGTCACTCCTGACAACATCCATTCAGAGACTGCGACAGGGAATTCAGTTGGGAAGGAAGCATGGTAGGCATGGGGAATGCTCCTAAAGTTGTTGAGAATATAAAGTTGCTCATTGAATGAATTCGGTGATACACAAGAGGTGATTGGAATGAACGAAATCAAACCGGTGAAAATGGGCTTATACCTGCAGGGCAGGAGCGAGGCGTGCCTGCGTGGAGGTTTTGACAGGGCGATGGGAGCGGTGCGCGACTCGGATATAGACATACTGGTGCTTCCGGAGTTCTCGCATGTTCCTTTTGAAGAGGACTTTCACAAGGCGGATTTGCTGAACAAACAGGCTTTGAATGCCATATACGAAAAGACCTTAGAGTTCAGTCGGAGCCTGGGCCGGGCTGTCGTCATCTGCAATTACGATAAAAAAGGAATGATTATGAGCGTCTGGGCCAATGCATTTGCCAGCGATGGTGAGACCACGTGCAAAAGCTATATCAAACACACGATGACCGGCTGGTCCGCCTGCCAGCTGGACGACTACCCGGCTTATGCGGAGGAAGCTTTTGCTCCAATACTTTTCAAAGGACATAAAATCGGCATGACGGCCTGCTTCGACTGCAATCATGCGGTGTTCAGCAGGAAATACGGCCTGAACGGGGCGGACATCCTCATCAACTGCACGGGTGGGGATGTTGAAAAGGATAAGTGGTACAAGTACAACAAAATCCGCGCCATGGAGAACTCCTGCTTCAGCTTTGTGACAATGGGGCACCTGTGGCAGAAGAGCGGCAGCAAATCTGGAAACTACGTTTTTGGCTTTACGCCGACGGGGAAGGAGATGGTTCCCGTCCTGCTCAACGGAAATGACCGGGGGCGGCGGAATTTTCCTGACGGAGTATATGTATACGACACGGCGCAGGATGACAGGCAGTTTGAGACTGATCCCCGCGCACGGCAGCAGGAAAAACCTAACAAGAATGAGGACGTGTCCATCTCGACTGACGGAATCATGGACTTTTACATGAAGGGGCGGGAAGTCAAGGCGGGACTCCGTATCTTTCAGGTCAATGGTGTCAACCTTGTCATGTGCCTCATCGAAGGGGATGCCATCCTGAAGCCGGAAAGCGTCCTCAAACTTCTGTATGCACGCGAACTTGCAGACATTCCGAACAAGAAATACCTTATAATCAACAGGTGGAATACGGTGGACAGAGACTTCTATGAAAAGCAGCTGTCCCTCATATTGAAGGTGCACACCATGCAGAATTTCTGCGCTGTCATACTGACCTCAGACAACATGGTCAAGTGCTTTCAGGCCACTGATTGCAAGAATGCGCAGGTCATTCCCGCTGTCGCAGGAGAACTGGGGCTTGACCTGAATAGAATGGGCGGGCCAGAGACTATTTGGAAGAATCGTACGTATGGTGTTAAGGGAACTCTTGAGACGTACATGAAGAAAGCCTGGCGTAAGAATGTCGAATGGCTTGTCGAAAGCTTATGACGGACTTTTTCATGAAAAGTCAGCTGGGAAAACCGGCACTCCCTGACGAGCTGGAACAGAAAATCCGTAACCTGGTAGATAAATCCCTCCGCCAGCTGGAAGAGAACAACCGCTGTCTGGACCTGTATAAAGAATACAGGTCGCTCACGGTCGAGCAGGTTCTCATGCTTAGTTACGGCGTATACGAAGATGCCCTGAATGAGATACGGGGCCGTAACGAAATCCAGTTTGCCGATCTGCTCAGGTCAGCCCGTGATGCTAAAGGTCTGACCGACGTCGAGCTGTACAAATCTGCTGGTCTAAGCAAGCAAGTCTATTCCAAGATAATGTCTGGTAAGTGCATTCCCAGCCGCGAAAGCGTTATAGCCCTTGCCGTTGCCCTCGGACTGGGGATTTATGAGGTAAATGCTTTGCTCAAGACAGCGGGCTACTGCTTCCTGCCCTCCGATACGCTCTCCAAGCTTGCCAGAAACAGCATCCAGATGAAGAAGAATCTGGATGAACTGAACGACCTTTTGGATCAGGCTGGGCTTCCTGTCCTTGGCAGTAAGTAGCATGTAGGATTATACTTTACGCCCTTTTTAAGAATTCTCATTGTCTCGTTCGAACCGCTAAAATCTCCGTAAAAGTCGCTTGGCAGTTTACCACAGTAAGCCTTTTTTCCTGTACTATGGCATCAGGCTGTTGAATCTGACAGTTCGCTTATAAAATACCTGTTGGCACGGAGGTTTCTATGAAGGTATTGGAAATGCCCGAACAGTTTGGTGGAGAAATGCGTTCCATCGGAGAGTTAATTGCGTTGGCAAGTTATGAGGGGTCCTGCTATAGTAGACGGAAGAAAAAGAAATGCGGTGGAGAGCAGTGTAAGAATTGCCCCTATGGTGAAGCTCATAGGTTAAAGGGAGCATTGGACCCCTATCAAAGGGTCTGGGTTGATTATCAGGTTGAGAAGCAGGAAGCAGCCTGTAGAGTTACGGCAGAGGATGTTGCAGATTTTATAGGAGATGCAATGGGATTACTTATTCCTGCTGCACTATTGGGTGCATTTGTTTGGTTTATATGGTGGATGTTTACGAGGTAGAAGATGAACTTGAGTTCAAAAGCGGCATTTTTGTACCGCATTTTCTAATATGCTTTAGTATGCTTTTATTTTAGTATGGAGGAAAGCTATGATGTACTGTTCATACTGCGGAAAGTTCCTTGTGAACGATGCCTTATTTTGCTATGCATGCGGGAAGAAGGTTGTTATACCAGATGCTGATGCTGTCCATTCTGATGAAGTCGTGAAAAAAAGTGTGCGGCCTCACTGAAAACATGGCTTTCCCAGTCCTTCAGGAGCAGTTAAGGAAAATTTTAGACAAGCTGCCAGAGTCGGATCAAAAGATTATCAAGATGCGCTTTGGACTTGAGGACGACTACACGTATACTCTCGCCGAACTTTCAGAATGTCTCAATGTGACAAGGGACGACATACGCAAGGCCGAGGCAAACGCCTTGAAACTTTTGAAACCACTAAGCGGCAGCAGGATAAGATGTTTACCTGACAAGAATTGTATTTCCCTGACGAATACGTAAAATGATACGTGACAGACGGTAAGCGTTGTTCTTCAGTTCCGTTTTCTATACAATACAATGGGTACAATGGGTGCAGTGGATAGATTACGAATTCTGCGCTGGAGGTGTGATATGGGGAGTGTAAAAAGCCGCTCAGGGAAAAGAACCTTTCTCTTTTTCTGCTTAGCCGTACTGGTGCTGTCCGGCGGTGCGCTGCTCTTTGCGGCGGGCAAGAAGCCGCCTCGGGCCGTCTATGAAAAGCAGTACGAAGTACAGGTCATAAAGGTCGTTGACGGTGACACGGTGGATGTTGCATTTCTCGGCGAGACACCGCCGGAGTGTGATAAGTCCTGCCAGCGGATCAGGCTCATCGGCGTTGATACACCCGAATACTACAAGAAGGTCAGACAGCCTTATGCGGATGAGGCGAAGGCATATACGGGCAGATGCCTTGGAACAAACATGCTGCTGCAGCTTGACCGGGATACGTCATACAAAGACCGCTACGGGAGGCTCCTTGCTTATCTGTTCGCGGAAGACGGCAGCATGCTCAACTACGAGCTGGTACGGAACGGCTTCGGCAGGTACTACAGCAAATTTAAGTTCAACAAACAGAACATGGATTCTTTCAGTCAGGCGGAAGACTACGCACGGGAGTGTCGGCTTGGCTTGTGGGGTCTGGAGGATACCGGCAGCGGTCAGGAATAAAGAACGCTGTCTGGTGTCACAAAAAGTGTATTCGCTGCTTCCCCGTTATTCGTAGCTGATCACGGACTCCAGGGCGCGGACAAATTCTTCCAGTCCGGCTTTGTCCTCCTCAGTGAAGCGGGAGAGCGAAGGGCTGTCAATGTCCAATACCCCGGCAACTTTCCCGTTATGATGCATGGGGATGACAATTTCCGCATTGGAGGCCCCGTCACAGGCGATGTGCCCGGGGAATTCATGGACGTTCGCGACGACGATCGTCTCGTCCCTCAGGGCCGCCGTCCCGCACACGCCCTTCCCGAGGGGAATCCGTATGCATGCCACCTTGCCTTGGAACGGCCCCAGCAGGAGCGAACCTTTGTTCATCAGGTAAAAGCCCGCCCAGTTCAAATCTTCCAGCCCCGCGAAAAGCAGCGCGGATGCGTTCGACAAAAGCGGAATGAAGTTGCTTTCGTTCTCCGCAAGGGCGAGCAGCTGTTTTTTCAGCAGTGCGTAATCGGCCATA
Source organism: uncultured Treponema sp. (assembly GCA_946410085.1). Taxonomy (GTDB): domain Bacteria; phylum Spirochaetota; class Spirochaetia; order Treponematales; family Treponemataceae; genus Treponema_D. The sequence goes on from CAMJZA010000009.1 coordinate 5,960, forward strand.
TATGTTCCTCCTGAGTCAATTTTTTGTCGGGCTTATTGGGCAGTGCAGATTCACCGCATTACCTCCGCTCCGTCCACGCTGCTGATGCTTCCGTCAAAGTATATGAAATCCTTTTCCGGGTATTTCCAGACCGCCCGGAAAAGCGTCGGGCGCTTTATGCCGTCGGAATACAGCCCGTATGATTCGCAGCGGGCTTCCCATGGGATTTGTACTGCGGTCCCGCCGGGGGCGGTCTGGCTCCGTTCGTCCGTTGAGAAGCAGGTCATCTCGTGCGCGTCGTTGAAGCGGAAGGTGCCGGACGCACTTACGCCCCCGAAGCTTATCCTGGCTTCCAGCGTATGCCCGTCAATCTGCTTGAAGCTCACGAAATCCTGCAGCAATGCTTCCGGGAGAAAGATTATCTCCGCAAGATAGGTAGCGAGGCAGGCCTTATCCATCTGATCCCCGGTCTGATCGAACAGCTGGAAAAGCTTTGCGAGCACCCCCTTCATGCCGCCCCTGCCGTCCATATAATAGTCATAGCCCTGGAAGGGAATGCCGAACATCCTGCTGTCAATGAAGGCAAGCCGTGCCGGGGCAGCGGCAAAATCAACCTGCGTGTAGTCGATTGTAAGCTTCGGCTTGCCCTGGCCTAGGGCGAAAGCGACCTTTTGGTATTCCATCGTCAGGACGGATTTTCTCGGGGTGCCGATGTAGCCGCAGGCCTCGACATAGTCCCGGACAAGCGGCGGAAGGCGGGCAAAATCCTCCCTTGTGTAAACGCCGGAATCGTGAGCCGGAGCATCCTGTTCTGCCACCCGTGTCCTTTTTTGGACATCTTTCTTGAACTGATTCTTGAGCGGAGAATATGGAATGGCAAACCATACTGCCGCAAGCAGGGCAATCGCAACAACAACAAACAGAATCATCATCCTCTTTTTCCTCATAGTTCATCTCCTGTTTCCGGCAGGGCCCCGGACGGCAATCAGCAGCCGCTGCCGGCTTCGATGAAGCCGACGATTTTCTCCATGAAGAGTTTTTCCCGCCTGAAATAGTCTTCCTCTGACTCCGTGTCCTGGCTGCAGGCCTGCGAAATCAGTTCCGCATAATTGCCGGGCAACTCCGGCAAACTGTGCGAGTAATACAGCGCCCGGTCCTCCGCCGGGGCATAGAAGCCGTTCAGGTAAAATAAAGCCCGGATTCCGGCCCGTATCGCGGTGTTCAGGTTCTCGTGCAGCTGGATGAACGCCTCCCGCCGGTACCAGCGGTCTTTCTTGTAATCGGAAATGAGGTAATGGATGTAGCCCAGCGAATCGTCCAGTTTGTCTTGAATCTCTTTTTTTGCAAACTGATGTATTCTGGCAAGCTCGTTTTTGTAGGAACCATCCGGGTCGTATAAAATCTGGGATTCAAGCACGGAAAACTTCCGTGGCTCCTCAAACTTGGAGAACATGTCCGTGTCGATAAAATCCGTGAACAGGATGGCAAACCATGTGCAGTCAGCTTTTACGCAATGATACGGAATCGGCGGGTCCTGGTCGGGGCCGAAGATATCCTCTGCCGTTATGCTGCTTCCCTTCTTACGCATGACGATCAGATCGACCATACCGTCATATTCTCCGTCCTCCTTCCTGCGGGGATAATAATCCGCGCGGGAAAGGCTCCCGGAAAGGAGGATGCTTTCTATTTCTGATTTGTCGATTGAATTTATAAAAGAGGATGTCCTGTCACGCAGCCCCTGAACAAAAACTTTCTGCCGCGCAATTACCGCTTCTTTGCTTTTCATCCGTAATCCTTCCCAATACCCAGGCAGCAGGCATCCACAGTATTATACGGCGGGGAAGGCCATATCCTGGCTCCGCCCCGCCGTGCGACATCAGAAGCCGAGGCAGTCGTTCACCAGAATGACGTGAATCCTGTCCTTGTGGTGGGAGAACCTCGTTATGAGGAACTGGCAGCAGATCGTGTCGGGGGACTTGCAGTTCATGCATGCACCGGTCTTGCAGCAGGGCGTGGAAAGGCCGAATCGCTGCGCGTTTATGGGGGCGGCGACGTTCCGTGCCCGCTTCATCGCGCCGTCAACGTCCGAGCACACCTTGTTCATCCCGACGATGAAGACGACCTTCTTCGGTCCCTGTGCTATGGCGGAAACCCGGTTGGAGTTCCCGTCGATGTTCACGAGTACGCCGTCCTCGGTCATCGCGTTCACGCTGGCAAGGTACACGTCCGCATCGTAGGCCATGAGCATCGCGGCCCGCTTGTCCTCATAGGCATCCCTGTCGATGAACTTGTAGTTCCCTTTCTTGAGGAAATCGGTCAGCCCTATCTCATGCACGCTCATGCCGCCGCCCATCGTGACGCTGCTCCCCTCCGGGATAAGCTCCAGCGCCTTCTTCAGGGCCTCTTCCTTGCTCGCGGCGTAGTAGCCGCTCATGTTCCGTGATTCAAGCCCCTTGATGACCTTCTTCGCCAGAAGCTCGTTTCTCCTTGTGATGAATTCACTCATTAAGCCACCTCTCCTTCCATTATATGTATGCCTCCCCGTTCCGTCAACCGGACGCTTTGTTATTCGGCTGGTGATTTGCGGGCTGCCCCTCCGCGACGGCTGGAAGGGCCTCAGGATTTCCGCGAGGGGCTTCCCCGCGTCCCGGGTAAGTTTCTCCGTCACTTTCATCGTGAAGATTGCGTCCGCGCGGCTGTCGTGGAACTCCATGCCCTGCGTGTCGATTCCGAGCCGCTCCACGAACGCGCCCAGTCCGCCCTGCATCCCGTAGAACTTTTCCAGCACCGTGCGGATGTCGTAGCATGCGTATTCGATTTCGGCAAGGCCGTAGCGCCTGCATTCCGCGCCGATCGTCTTGAGGTCGCCCTTGCAGCCGAAGCCCAGTACGAGCCTGTCCCCCGCGCCGAGGAGCGAGCGGATTCTCTGGTAGTGCTGCGGGAACTTGGGCTTCCCGGCGTATTCCTCCCGGCTGTATGCGAGATGGCAGCGCGAGCCTTTCTTGAACAGGTACCAGTCGAAGGGCGCGTCGGGGTTCATCAGGATGTCGTCCGTCTCGATGACCGAGAAATCCTGATCGCAGAGGACGTAGCCGAACGAGCAGATCTTCCCCGTCCCGCCGAAGTTGTTCGCGCACTCGATGTCAAAAAAGAGGTAGCTTGTGCCTGTCACTTTCCTACAATCTCCCAGTCGCGCCTGAGGAGGGCCCAGAGCGTGATGTCGATGAGCTTGCCGCGGCAGAGCTCGTAGTCCCGCATCTCTCCCTCTTTGACGAATCCCAGCCTGCCCGCGAGGGCCTGCGATGCCGTGTTCGGCGGTTCGATGAATGCCTCGATCCTGTTCATATCCGAGCTTGAGAAGGCGAAGTCCAGCACAAGCGTGAGGGCCTCGCCCATTATCCCCCTGCGCTGGTAGTTTCTGTTCAGCTCATAGCCCATCTCGGCCTTCTTGTCGTCATCGGAAAATGCGAAGAGGCCGCATGTCCCCACGAGCTTCGCGTTTTCCCGGAGCACGATGCCCCAGCGGATCATCGTCCTGTTTTTGAGGGCCTGCATGAAAAAGCGGGTCTGCCTCTCTGCCTCCTCCATGCTTTTGAACGGGAGCAGGTCGTAATAGCGCATCACCTCGCCGTCGGAGAAAATCTCGAACACATCCTCCGCGTCCCTTTCTTCCAGAGGCCGCAGGACAAGCCGCTCCGATTCCAGGACCAGATCCTTCCCGAAAAGTTCGTCCTTCATTTTACCCCCGTGCTTTTCTTCACGGCGACTGCCGTGAACTCTCCCGGCAGTTTCCCGTTCTCCCAGGACGGATGCTCGTCGAAGCCCGTGAGCGTGAAGCCGCTCCCGATAATCGAATTGATGATCTCGCTTATGGTATACTTCCGGTAGATGCATATCAGCTTGCCGCCCGGCCTGAGGATTGCGTTCATCACCTGCATGAACGCGGCGATGTCATGGAAATAGTGCAGGACCCCTCCCTCCATGAAGGCATCGTATTCCCACGCCTTTTTGTGCTGCCTGGTATAATCGTCCATGAATCTCCCTCCGTGAGTTAGCTGTGTATATAGAGCCGTGACTTCTCCGGCTCCCCGTCGCCCTGTGCCATGCTAGGCAATCCGCTTCCCGTCTATCCCGCACACGAGCATCTGCGAGCCGTCCTTGCCGGTTCATAGTTGTCATCTCCTTATGTCCGTGATAATTCAAGCCTCATATAGACCAGTTCCTGATAGCCACTTATCCGTGAGTTGAAGCCCCTGGGGGTCCGCCCGAACTCCACAAAGCCCGCGTCCCTGTACAGGGATACTGCCCGCCTGTTTTCGGCGACGACGTTGAGCTCCAGCTGCCCGTATCCGGCTTCCCGCGCGCACTCTATGCAGGCGGTCGTGAGGGCCTTGCCCAGCCCCAGACCCCAGTATTCCCGCAGGATGCTGATGCCGAATTCCGCCCGGTGCCTCAGCTTGTACTTCGACCCGACTGCCTCGATCCCGGCCATACCCGCGAGCTTCCCGTCAACGAAGGCGAGGATTTCTATCTCGTTCGGGCTTGCCGCCTTTCCGTCCAGGAACTTCGCCTCCTGCTCCGGGTAATAGCTGTTCTCGTCAGGGTATGACAACAGGTAGTCCGTCTCCGCATGGGTTGCGTTGAAGTTCTCGTAGACGGCCTTCCCGTCCGCCGCCTCCCCGTTCCTGAGCACCGCCTCTTTCCCGTTTTTTAATGTAATTGTTTGATTGTATTTCATCTGTTTGTCCTCGTTACCGTCCTGCACTGCAATGGCCGAATTTCTTCCCGGCATAGGCCGTGCCTGTTATGAAATATGTCCTCGACAAATCCATCGTTCCTTATCCTCCCCCCTCACTTTGCCGTTACGTTCACCAGCGCATTGTATTCCCGGAGATATATCCCGCGGCGCATTTCATCGCTGGCGGCATAGTCCTCGTGCCTGGAAAAAATCTCTATGGCCTGCCCGACGGGAACCCAGTGCGGCTCCATTCCGACCGACCGTTCCCGCTCTGTCAGTTTCCGCCCGCAGCTGCCGGTAACCTCGCACATAAAATACGTGCTGATGTATTTCCAGTCCTCATAGTATTTATCTATCTCAAGCACGCATGCCGAAGGCTTTGTGACGACACCAGTCTCTTCCGCAACTTCCCGCACGCAGCATCCGGCCTCATCCTCACCGTCCTCCATCCCGCCGCCCGGAATCATGTACAGGCCGGTCTGCGTCTCATACGACAAAAGGATGAGCGTGCCATTCATCACGATTCCCCTGCACGCCGTGCGGGACTTGTCCCAATTCCCGGAATAGTTCTCCCCGGTAATCTCTATTGTCCTCATATGTCCTCATATTGTTCGCAATTCACAGGGGCCGGGCCCGAGCTCCAGCAGAGAGCGTACCACAGATTCCTGTAATCCGCAAGACGGAATCAACCGGACGGAACAGAGGCTTCCATAGACGCCGGTTTTCCGTGGACAGGCCGGCTGCCCCGCCCGCGCGGAGTGCCGCCCCAATGACAGGGACGGCACAAGCTCCTTCCGGCCTACACCTTCCAGCCCCGGTAGCGGTTCTTCTGGTACTCCCTCGTGAACTTCGCAATCTGCATCATCTTCTCTTTGCCCCACTGGTTCTCGCTGTGGAGCTTAAGATAGGTCTGCCAGCGCTCCTCACTGAGCGAACCGTCCTGCAAGGCCGCACGGACCGCGCAGCCCGGCTCGCAGGTGTGGGAGCAGTCGCTGAACCTGCACTGGCTGAAAAGCGACGTGACATCCGGGAATGTCTCGTTTATGCCGTCCTCCATGCCGAGCAGGCCGATCTCGCGCAGGCCGGGGGTATCCATGATCCAGACCCCGTTCTGCAGGCGGAAGAGCTGGCGGTATGTCGTGGTGTGCCGCCCCTTTCCGTCCCCGTCGCGGATGTCGCTCACTTTCATCAGCGGCGAGCCGTTCAGGGTGTTGAGCAAAGTCGATTTGCCGACGCCGGAGGATCCGACGAAGGCGATCGTCTTGCCCTCCTGCATATAGGGCGCAAGCTGATCCATGCCGTAGCCGGTCAGCGAGCTGATTGCGATGACGTCCGCCTTGTCGCAGACCGCCCGCGTGATCTCCAGCTTCAGCCCGACGTCATCGCACAGGTCGGCCTTGGACAGGATTACGACCGGCTTCGCGCCGGTGTTCAGCGTGATGGAAACGTAGCGGGCAATCCTGTTCTCGCTGTAATCCTGGTTCAGGGACGTGACGATGAACACGTAATCGAAATTTGCGGCGAGCGTCTCCTCGTGAAGGTGCTTCACGTATGATTCCGCATGTCCGCCCCGGTCAGGGCGTTTGAACGCGCTCGTGCGGGGCAGCACCTCGTCGATGAGCGCGTCCCCGTACTCATTGGTGATGACCTTCACGTAATCCCCGACGACCGGGCATTCCAGTCCGAGATTGTGAAACTTCCCCTTCAGCGTGCCGGTGAATTCGGAGTCAGGCCGTACCGTGCCGTCTTCGGCGCAGGGCAGGAGGGTAAACAGATTTTTCTGCACGCATGAGACGCGGGCAGAAATCAGGGTATTTGATTTCATTTGAATTTCCTAAAAGCGAGAATGCATATCCTGACGGATATTCCAGCGCAGCTCCGCTCCTAGGACAAGGACTGTGTGACAGCTTTTATGCCAGGCAAGCGGAGGCCGAAACGCAAGAGAAACGAATCATAAATCTATCTCAACCTCCTGAAAACTAAGATAGTTCCCTTATATCACAATTCAAAACTTTATGCAAGCCATGAATCAATTTTTTGCCGCCGGCAGTTTTGTCTTCTATATTATCGCACTACAGGGACATCACGTATATCTGGCAGGGATTCTTCTCGTCCGCATCGGCAATCTGCTGTATCATAACTGTCCCTGCAGCAAGGATACCCGAGATTCAGATATGTGTAAAGCCTTATCCCAGCGGGAACAGAAGGCAGAATTCGCTTCCTTCTCCGGGCTTGCTTCTGACGCTCAGCTTTGCGTTATGATATTTCGCACCGTGTTTTACAATTGAAAGCCCAAGCCCTGTGCCTGTCGTCCTGTTGCCCTGCGTGTCTTTTGCGCGGCTCTTGTCGATTCTGTAAAAACGCTCGAAGATTCTTTCCTGCTGGTTTTCTGCGATTCCTATCCCCGTGTCTTTGACAGAAAGTTTCAGATACCGTTTTCCAAGGTCAACATTTTCAATTTTCACGACAACATTCCCGTTTTCTTTGTTATATTTGACTGCGTTTTCGACAAGATTAAAAATCATCTCCTGTATGACTGCGGGAACTCCGTGTATACAAACCTGTTCTTTCGTTTTGTTATCAAGTTCAACAGAAACATTTTTTTTCTTTGCATACGATTCAAGAGACTTGATTGTTTCGGTACAAATTTCTTCAATGCAGATTTCTTCTTTTTCCATCGTGATGGATTCTTCATCCAGCTTTGAAAGCTTCAGGATATCATTTACAAGAAGAATCAATCTCTGCGCTTCGTTGTAGATATCTTCGGAAAAACTCAGCATCGTTTTTTCATCAGCTGAACCGCTTTTCATAATTTCCGCAAAACCGCTTATACTGGTCAGGGGAGTTTTAAGCTCGTGGCTTACATTCGCGGAAAACTGTCGGCGGATTTCTTCCCGCTGCTTTTTCTCAAAGTTTTCGTCACTGATACGCTTTATGAAAGGCTTGAACTCTGAAAAAGTTTCATTCGTTTCGGGATTTTCAAAATCAATTTTTTCTATGGAAGCCGTGATTTTTTTTGAAAGTGCAGCGGCCACAAGACCTGAAATAATAAGGGCAATCACTAAAAGGCACAAAAGTTCCTGGCTTAAACCGAACATCAAAAGTCCCGCTGTATATTGCTGGCAGGAAACCCTGAGCACAGTGCCGTTTTCAAGCCGCTTGGCAAAATACAGGTTTTTCTGAAGCATGGTCGAAGAATAACGCGACACTTTGGAAGAGCCTTTTTTCATCGCCTCGATGAACTCACTGCGGGAAGCGTGATTTTCCATTTCGGCAGGATTTGCCTTGTTGTCAAAAATCACCTTTCCCTGAAAATCAATGACCGTGATTCTGTTGTCAGTCTTTATCCCCTCAAAAGTCGTCAGGAGCGAAAGATAATCGCACTCGTTTTCAAGCTCCGAAAAAATACGGTTTTCAAAATACTTGTAAAAGGAGTCGATGAAAATCACCGCACAGGCAAAGTAAACCGCCACGCCAACTAGCATTGTGTTTATAAAAATTCGTAAAGTCAATGATTTAATTTTCATTTTCTGTCTCCAATAATCGAAAAAATGGACCGTTCTGCAATAAGACAGAGTATTGGCACCGCTTCATTCTATATCAATACAGATTATAGTTTAAAAATATTAGATTTTGGGGATAGAAATGTTAAATCTGAGTTAAATTTTTCGGAATGATAGTATAGCAGGGGGGCTACAATCTGCTTGACCGCCCCCAAGGGCAAAGACCGGAACCGGGAGACCTGAGTGGCTGTTGCTTGTCCAGCCCAGTCCGCACTTTGCATTCAAAACATGCGTGATTGTGATTGTAAGCGGCTCGTAATCCGTGAGAACAAGCCCGCCGTTTTTGTCGGAACCAAGAGTAGGCTTTTTCCTCCTGAAAAATTTCATTTCCTTTCCCCCGTCAAAGCATAAATCACCCAGCCCGCGATGACCGTGGCGTGGTCGCCGATTCGCTCGATATACTTGGCAATCAGAAGGTAGTCAAGGATTGTCTCGCCCTCGTCCGTCTGGCGGATTTTTTCAACCAGATCCCTTTTGATTGTGCGGTAAAGGCCGTCAATTACATCGTCACGGACAATCACATTCCTTGCCTTGCTGTAATCCCTTTCGATGTAGGAAGTCACCGCTTCGTGCAGCATTTGGATAATCTGGTCGGACATTTCGGCAATCTCTTTCATCTTTCCGTATTTGCAGTCCGGTACTTTTAGGACAAGGTCTGCAATATCCACCGCATGGTCGCCGATTCGCTCCATGTCCGTAATCATCTTGAGTGCGGCTGTAATATGACGCAGATCCGCGGCTACCGGCTGCTGCTGGAGCAAAAGCTTCAGGCAGAGGCTTTCAATTTCCCGCTCCATCTCGTTTATCGCCTCGTCGTTCTTTGCAACCTCGCGCGCCGCATCAACATCCCGCCCCATCAAAGCAATCATGGAACTTTCAATGGCAATTTCAATCATCTTTCCCATGCTGATAATTAAGCTGTTCAATTTCCGCAGTTCTTTCTCATATCTTTCACGCATATTTTCCTCCGTTATACAAAGGCGGCTCTCCACCGCTCAGCCGAATCTTCCGGTGATATAGTCTTCCGTCTTTTTCATTTTAGGCCTGCTGAAAAGCTGCTGGGTTTCGCCTTCCTCAATAATTTCTCCAAGCAGGAAGAAAACCGTCCTGTCGCTGATTCTGACCGCCTGCTGCATGTTGTGAGTTACAATCACGATGGTGTATTTTTCCTTGAGCTTCAAAAGGCAGTCTTCAATTTTTGATGTGGAAATCGGGTCAAGGGCACTTGTCGGCTCGTCCAGCAGAAGCACGTCCGGTTGAAGTGCAAGTGCACGGGCAATGCACAATCTCTGCTGCTGACCGCCACTAAGTTCCAGAGCGTTTTTTTTCAGCTTGTCCTTAAGCTCTTCCCAGATGGCAGCATTCCGCAAGGCTTCTTCTACAATCTGGTCAAGTCTGGCCCGCTTTTTGATTCCGTAAGTTCTGGAGCTGTAGGCAATGTTGTCGTAAATGCTCATGGGAAAAGGATTAGGCTTCTGGAAAACCATGCCCACATTTTTTCGCAGAAGGTTCACATCGATTTTCGGGTCAAGAATGTTGCAGGAATTAAGCTTGTTCAGCCGCTCCGTCTTTCCGCCCTTCAACTCAATCAGTTCCTCCTGCCGCAGAAAAATCTCCCCCGTGATGCGGCATCCCTGAACAAAATCGTTCATGCGGTTTATGGATTTTAGCAAAGTAGATTTTCCACAGCCGCTTGGCCCGATAAACGAGGTAATCTGCTTCTCCCTGATTTCAAGATTTATGTTTTTGAGGGCGTGGAAATCCCCGTAGTATAAATCCAGATTTTGAATTCTGATTTTTTCATTTGCTTCCATTTTTTCCTCCCATCTTCCCCGCCGCAAAGTCCGCCAGCGCGTTTATCCCCGCCACCATCACAAGCAGCACGACCGCGGTGGCAAAGGCTTCTCCAGTGTGAAGCCCCTCGGAACTGAGCACATACATGTGAATTGCCAGAGTCCGCCCCGAGCCAAAAAGATTCTGGGGAATTTGGGCGACCGTTCCGGCTGTGTAAATCAAGGCTGCGGTCTCTCCAACGACACGCCCCGTCGCAAGAATTATTCCGCTTAAAATTCCGGGAAGAGCGGAAGGCAAGACAATCTTAAAAACCGTGCGTAATTTTCCGGCTCCAAGGCCAAAGCTTCCTTCGCGTAAAGTCAAAGGAACTGCAAGCAGGGCTTCTTCCGTTGTCCGCATGATTGTCGGTAAAATCATGATTGCCACCGTTGCCGCTCCTCCCAAAAGTGAATAGCCCCAGTGCAAAAATCCTACAAAAAGCAGCATCCCAAAAAGGCCGTATATAATGGAAGGAATGCCGGTTAAAGTTTCAGCTGTCATTCGGACTAGCTTTACAAATCGCTTGCCTTTTCTTGCATATTCTACAAGATAGATTGCGCTTCCAATCCCCAGCGGGCAGGTAATCAAAAGCGCAAGTAGCGTCATTACCAGAGTATTTACCAAAGCCGGAATTACCGAGCAGTTTTCTGAAGTGTATTCCCTGCTGAAAAGGCTCGGCGACAAATAAGGAACTCCTTTTACAAGAATGTATCCAATCATAAAAAGCAGGAGAAGCAATGTAATGCCGGCAGAAAAATAAACTGCGATTCTTACAAAAGGGGCGCCTGCCCCTCGCTCCAGCCTCCTCACTCGGCAAGCCTCGCTCCGGTGTCTTTCGCTACCCCCTCTAGCGGGCTCAAACGCCGCCCGCAACGCCTGCTCTCTTTTTCCAATCATACAGGCCCCCTGTTTTTTACAAGATTAAAAGTAAGATTTATCAGAAGGATAAAGGCAAAGAGAACCACACCTGTTGCAATCAGGGCTTCCCTGTGCAAATCTGCGGCATAGCCCATTTCAATTACGATGTTTGCCGTAAGAGTCCGCACTCCCTTCAAAATTGAATCTGGAAGGCGGACTTGATTTCCCGCGACCATAATCACCGCCATGGTTTCTCCAATTGCCCGTCCGATTCCCAAAATGACACCTGCCATAATCCCGCTTTTTGCGGCAGGAACTACAATGGAAAATACGCTCCGTTCATGACTTGCCCCCAAAGCCCTTGCGCCCTCGTAATAATTTTGAGGAACTGCATTCAGAGAACTTTCTGAAACGCTTACGATTGTCGGCAGAATCATCATGGCAAGCAAAAGAGAGGCTGACAAAATTGAAGAGCCGTTTCCGCCAAAAATGTCGCGCACAAAGGGCACGATAATCATCAGCGCAAAAAATCCGTAGACAACGCTGGGAATTCCTGCCAAAAGATTTATGGCCGATTTTAATATTTTATGCAGCCATACAGGACAAAACTTTGAGAGAAAAACGGAAGTCATAAGTCCTACCGGAAGCCCGATTATCAGTGCCCCTGCGGTAACATAAAGGCTTCCTGCAATCATCGGGAAAATGCCGTACAGATTGTTTGCGGGCTTCCATTTTGTACCTAAGAGAAAGTCTGCAAAACCGATTTTATGTATTGCAGGCAGTCCATTGACAAACAGGAAAAGACAGATGAGGAGGACGGAGAAAATGCTGAATATTGAGCAGAGAAGAAAAAGATATTTGAAAAGATTCTCTTTTACTTTCATAAGAACTCCAGGGGGAAATTCCCCCGTTTTGTTTTGTTTAGTTCAGTTTAGTTTACTTCATTCCATTTTGTGATTTTTCCGGTGAAAATCGCCTCAACATTTTCTTTCGTAAGATTTTCCAGAGGATTTGCTTTGTTTACGATAACTGCAATTCCGTCAATTGCAATTGTGATTTCCTTTACGCCTTTTGCTTTTTCCGAATCCTTTAAGTCACGGCTTGCCATTCCAATATCACAGGTTCCGGCTATGGCATTGGAAACGCCCGTACTTGAATCGCTTGTCTGAAGCTCAATTTTTGCATTTGGATTAACAGAGCCGTATGCTTCGATGAGTTTTTCCATAAGCGGAGAAACCGAGCTTGAGCCGGAAACCACCACTTTTCCTTCCACCATATTTGAGTTGTATGCTTTTGACTGAACCTGAATGTATTTATTCCCAGCGACTATTTTCTGTCCGCCATCAGACAAAATAAAGTCCAGAAAATCCTGTGCGACAGGAGAAATATTTTCTTTTACGGTAACATTGAAGGGCCTGCTGATTTTGTAACTTCCATTGTTGATATTCTCTACGCTGGTCTGGGCTCCGTCGATTTTCAATGCTTTGACAGATGAGTTCAATGAACCAAGGGAAACATAACCGATAGCGTATTTGTCTCCTGCAACGCTGGTAAGCATTACGGCTGTAGAATTGGTGATGGCCGCTTCATCTGTGGTATAGTCAACTTTTTTACCGGAAGCATCTTTCTTTTCGATTTTGAAAAGTTCTACGAAAGCACCACGGGTTCCAGAACCTTCTTCACGGCTCAATACAGAAATTGCTTTCTTATTGTTGAATCCTGAATTGCCCCAGGGCCAGGCAGATGCTGCTGTAAGGGCAGAAGTAAGGATAAGGGCTCCTGCTGCGATTTCCTTAAGATAATTTTTCATACTAACTCCTTGAGATTTCTCATCTCTAAACTTAAGATGATTGAAATCTATCAGAAGCCGGTTAAATTCTTATTTTGAAATCGTTAAGTTTCTGTAAAATTTCGCGGATTTCATTTTATCTTGTACCCGACCCCGCGGATTGTTTCGATGATGTTCTCGTCATGCAGCTTTTTTCTGAGGTAGCGGATATGCACATCGACCGTCCGTGTTTCGACATCAGTATCAGTTTTCCAGATTTTTGAAAGCAGTTGTTCCCTCGTGAGAATATTTCCCTTGTTTTCCAACAGAATGCATAAAAGGTCAAATTCCTTTACCGTGAGAAAGATTTCGTTTTTCCCGCAAAAAACCTGATGCCTTGCTTTGTCCAGCTTTACCGCCCCGCTTTCAAGAAGGGGTTCCACTGCGTTTGAGGCAGGGGCGTACCTTCTGAGTACAGCCTTTATCCGCGCGACAAGCTCCATAATTCCGAATGGTTTGGGGATGTAATCGTCAGCGCCGGTTTCAAGCCCCAAAACGGTATCGTACTCGGTGGTTTTAGCTGTCAGCATAATTACGGGAATGTGCCGGGTCGCCTCGTTTGCCTTCAGTTTTTTCAGGACAGAAATGCCGTCCTCCTCCGGCAGCATAATATCCAGCAGAATCAAATCCGCCCTCGTGCTCTTTATCTCGCTCCAAAAATCAGAAGGACAGTCAAATCCCCTGCAAGTCATGTTCTGGGAATCCAACGCATATGCAACAAGTTTCCTGATTGAGTCGTCATCTTCCAAAAGAAAAATCATGGCCATATTTTACACCTTTTTTGACCGCTTTGTTAAGCTTTTTCTCCGCCTTGTGCAGTTTGATTATCAGCTCCTCGCACAAGACGGCCTGGTCATCGCTCAAGTTGTTTGTTGCAATCAGTGCGGTTATGTAGTTCATCAGTTTTTCGCTTTCCCTTTGGACGAAAAGGACTTCATCGAAAAATTCCTGCTCGTCCTCAATTTTATTCTCCGAAACTTTTTCCTTTGTGAGCATTGCAAAATTCAGAACTTTCTCAACCTTTGACTGAATCAGCAAAAGGGCTGATTCCGGTTCGTTGAGGAGCCTGTAATTCAGAAGGTTTTCTATACCATCCAATGGGGGCATCTTTTGGGGCTCATCATCTTTTACAAGCTTTGTGACAATTTTTACCATCACTTTCAGAAGCGGAATCCAGATGATTGTCATAGCGACATTAAAAATTGTGTGGGCGTTCGCAATCTGCCTTGAAATCACTTCGACCTCAATTCCCTTCGGGCTGACGGCCTGAACAAACCGTGCGAAAAGCGGGATTATCCAGATGAAAACAAGCGCGCCTGAAATATTGAAGAGGCTGTGCGCGATTGCGCTCCGCTTTGCGTTTTTTGACTGACCGACCGCCGCCAAAAGAGCCGTTATTGTCGTCCCGATGTTGTCGCCCAGAAGAATCGGGATTGCGCCGCCCAGTCCGATTACACTTGTCATTCCGTCGCCTGTGTCTTGCGAAGCAAAGTTTTGGAGAACGGCAATCGTTGCGCTGGAGCTTTGAACGATTACGGTCATCAGCGTACCAGTCAGAACTCCGAGAACCGGGATGCCTGAAACTTTTTTCATCATCTGAATGAACACCGCGCTTTTTGCAAGCGGTTTCATTACGCCGCCCATTGTCTCGATTCCCAAAAACAAAAGCCCGAACGCAAAAATCGTGATGCCCATGTTTTTCCACCTCTGATTTTTTACGACGAAAGAAATCAGAAATCCGATGAAAATAAAAGCATAGATATAATTTGAGAGCTTGAACGCAATGATTTGAGCCGTTATCGTCGTTCCGATATTCGCGCCGAAAATGATTGCGATTGCGACAGGAAGGCTCATCACCCCTGCCGAAACAAAGCCGATGACCATGACAGTAGTCGCGCTGGAGCTTTGCAAAATTGCGGTTGAAAAAGCCCCGACCAGAACGCCGAGCAAGGGGGTCTTTCCGAGCACGGACAGTATCGCCTTGATTCTTGCTCCCGCCGTTTTTTTAAGGCTCTCGCTCATCAGGTTCATTCCGAACAGAAAAAGTGCAAGCCCGCCCAAAAGTCCGAAAACAATTTTCACGTTTGCATTCATAAAACACCTCGTTGGCTTCAGAGTGTAGTTTATGAATGTTAGATGTCAGGGAAGGGAATGTTAAATTCGGGTTAAATTATGTTTTGGCTTGCAGCAAAACCCCGCACAATCGCTTTCATTGTTTTATCCCGCCTTCTTGCCCTGTTCTTGCCCTGCGTATGATACCCCCGAAAAAACGACTGTGTTCCGCCGCCCCGGCTCCGACCGGCAGGCTCATCCTTCCAGCAGGTTCCTGACGAGCCTCGTTATCCGCGATACCCCGCCCGGCTTATGGTCCCAGTCGAACTGCACGTCGCTCCCCGCGACAGGTTTCCCTGCCGCACCACAGTCAAAGCCGTCCGCGAGGCGGCAGGGAATCAGAAGCTCCCAATAGCGGACCTCGTAGACACCGTCCTTCACGGACTCGACGACACCGAGGTGCTCCTGGAAAATCTGCATGAAGCCTTCCTGCACCTTGACCTTGCGATAGGCGGGGAACTCGCGGCTGATCCTCTCAATCGCATCCTTGTCCCCGATCTTCTCAAAATCCGGGCTCTCGGCGAAGTGCCCCCTGAAGGTCCTGAAGCTGTCGCTCAGCGGGAGGCACATATACGCGTCGTAGCTGTTCCCCTCACCGTCAGTTATGCCGAAGTCCGCGCAGCGCAGGAAGCCGTACTTGGGGTAGTAGCCCGGCTCGCCGGCAAGGATGATTCCCGCGATTCTGGCGGCCTCCGCAAGCTTGACCGTCTCGCGGATCAGCGTCCCTCCGATGCCGTTTCCCTCGTAGGTCGGCTCAACCGCGAGCGGGCCGAGCATCGCGACCTCGTGCCGCCTGTCCCCGTCCACGATCCAGGCCCTCGTGTAATAGACTGCCCCGACGATCTTCCCGTCCGCCTCGGCGACGCGGCTGATTTCCGGAAGGTAATCCCCGGATGCCCTGATGACCCGGATCATGTTGTGCTCCGTGCAGCCCGGATGGTACTTGTTCCAGAAGCTGCGCATCGTCATCAGCTCCGTCTCATGGTAATCCTCCGCCCGCTCTGCGCGGACAGTCAAATCCTCAGGCATGGGTTCCCTCCGTCAGTTCCTTCATATAATACAGTATACGCAAACGCTCATTATTACAAGGGGGCGGCAGTCTTTTTTTACCCCACGGATACGGTAGGATACCCCGTCCTTTCCGCATCTTGCCCCAAAGTGTATTGCGTTTCCGGCCGTTCCGTTTTACCATACAGCTATGGTTTTGGAAGCAATTTTACTGGGTCTTTCGACCGGAACATACTGCACGATGACCTGCGCCCCGGTTTTGATTCCCTTTCTCACAGGAACAGCAGAGCCGGACTACAAAAGGAACGCTGGACTAATCGGAGCCTTTCTCGGCGGAAGGCTCGTCATGTACTGCGTGCTCGGTGCCGTCTTTGCCGCCGCCGGACTGCTCGTCCACAGCTACATGGACCCGGTTCTCGCACGGCAGCTTTCCTTGTACGCCTACCTTTTCTGCGGGCTGTCGCTCCTGCTGAACTCACTGGGATGCCGGTTCCCCTGGGGCCGCACCTGCAGGCTGCACACACTGCGACAGGCCGGCGGCGACTGGGTCACCGCCGTGTGCACGGGCCTTGCGGTCGGACTGCACGTATGCCCCCCGCTGTGGACTGCGCTCGTACGGTCGGTCTTCGGCGGGCACGAGCTTCCCGGGCTCTTCTACTTCATCTTTTTTTATGCCGGGACGCTCCCCTTCTTCCTCCCGCTGTTCGGCATTCCGTTCGTGACGAAACGGCTTCCTGTCATGAAGCGCATCGCCCGCATCGCGCAGTTTTTCATGAGCCTGTACTTTACCCTGCTTCTGGGACTTGTCCCCATCCTGTTCGGCTGAGCCGGCCATAAATCGTCTGCTTCAGATTTAAGATTTAAGGAGAATACCATGATTTCAAGTCTGATTCTTTCCGTCATGATGACCTTCATCGTGTTCATCTTCGTCGTGTTCGTCGGCAATTTTTCCGCAGGGAGCCTTGTGTACGCCGTGTTCCTGCTCTTCCTTTTTTGCGGGATGACATTTTCTGAACGGAAGAAAAAAGGGAGCGGGGTCATCTACCGCCGCATCTTCCAGACCGTCTTTGCCGTCGGCTTCTGCATCGCCTTTATCTCCGACCTGTTCGATGAACGCGGAAGTATGGCCATCACTACCCAGGCAATGAGCAACGCGGAACTGCCCTTCTGCCACATCGCGATTCCGCAGTCCCTGATCCCCCTGCTCATCACCAAATCGATTATCTTCCCCGCGCGGATTTCCGGCCACTACGCCGCCGTCGCAAGCATGATCGTCATCTGGTTCGTCTGCACCATTACCATCGGACGCGGCTGGTGCAGCTGGGTATGTTTTTACGGCGGCTGGGAAGAAGGCTTTTCGCACGTCGCAAGGAAACCCCGCATCCGCCTGCTTCCCAAGAACAAGGAACTGCGGGAGATTCACTTCGGCTTTTTCTGTTTCATACTGCTTGCATGCATCTGTCAGATGGCATGCATCTACTGCGAATGGTTCTGCCCCTTCAAGCTGGTCACCGAATACAGCCCAGTAAACTCAATCCCCAGTTTGATTGCAACGATACTCTTCGTCGGCCTGTTTGTCGCTCTTGTCGTCGTGCTCCCCATCCTGACAAAGAAGCGGACCCAGTGCAGCAGCCTCTGCCCATTCGGCGCGTTCGCTTCGCTGACGGACCGGCTGAGCATGTTCAGGATACGGATTGACACGCAGAAGTGCACGGGCTGCATGCAGTGCGCACGTGCCTGCCCCTTCAGCGCAATCGACATACAGACCATTCAGGCAAAGAAAGGACGACCGGAACTTACCTGCGCAAAGTGCGGGGAGTGCATCGCCGTCTGCCCGCAAAAAGCCATCTCCTATGACTTCAGCTTCGGCAAGGCCGGAGCCTGTTCCTCTCGCTCCGCACCCAAGACCGCGTTCGGCCGTGCGGTCCAGGAGCTCCTGCATCCCGCCCAGCTGTTCCGCTTTGCGGCATTCAGCTTTGCGGTTGTCATGTCATCGGACTTCATGGTAAAAACGCTTAACCTCCTGTTTTCGTTCATCGGAACCTGTATCGGGACAGCTGCCGGAAGCTCAATCGGAATATCCGTCGGGGCGTTCATCCCCGCTCTACTTGGAGGTGCAGCATGAAAAACAGTATCATACAGAAAATACGGTACACGTGCTCGGTCTGCATCACGGTCTTTGCCTGCTTCTGGGGAATCCCCGCATGCTTCATCTGTTCTTCGTCGCTGTCAGACCGCATCGGACGTTACCTGCATGTGGATTTGTCCTATACCGGCGGCCCGGTGTCTGCCGTGCTTGCGGACGACAGAGGGGAGACGGAAGCGCAGTTCGACCTGATTCGTTGCACCGTGCACCAGCCGGTCACCGGCGCACGCTGGCAGCAGTCCGCGGAATACTGGCAGCTGGTCCTTGACTTTGCGGCCCCGTCCGAAGCACGGAACGTCATCATCTACCTTGACCTCGATACTGTTGAAGGCGGAAGTCCCGCCCCGCTTTTCGACGCAACGCCTGAGGTCCAGTTTGACCGGGAGTACCCCTGGGACTTTGTGCTTCGGGCGAGCGGAGACGAAGGGAAGGTGTACGACAGCAGGGGAGATTTTGTGTGCAACACGGAAAACTACAGCCTGAACGGCGGCACGCAGCTGAAAGTGCGCATCCCCCTGCAGGACAAGCGGGTACAGGAGATTCTCGGTGTTCAGACGGTCCGCCTGTACCTGCTCGTCTGCGACAGTGGCGGAAACTCCGGCGCGGATGTCATACGGGACACCCTTGGAGAAGGCGGGGTACTTCTTCCGTGCGCGGTGAGCATACGGGAGGAATGAGCGTGCCACTTTGCAAAAAGATGAAAAGCTGGTACACTGCAGAGGCAACATGAAGATAACGATTCTGGAAAAGAACGCCGGCGAGGAAGACGAGCTGATTGTCAAATGCGATTACCTTGATGAAAGCATGACCCGGCTCATCAATCAGTTCAAGACCGGCAAAGGCAAGTTACGCTTGTACAAGGACGCAAAAATCATCCTGACCGAACCGTCCGATGTCCTGTATTTTGAATCGGTTGACGACACGGTGTTCGCCTACACGAAGGATTCCGTATACGAGACGAAATCAAAGCTGTACCAGCTGGAATCGGAATTACCCGCCAACGTCTTTTTCAGGGCAAACAAGGCCGTCATCGTAAACCTTGACAAAATCGACAGCCTTGCACCGGTATTCGGCGGCCGCTTTGAGGCGGTCCTTGAGAACGGCTATAAGGTTATGATTTCACGGAATTATCTGAATGCATTAAAGGAGTTCTTAGGCTTATGAAACTGTTTTCCGTCATGCTGAATATCTGCGCGAGGGTCGTCACGTTTATCCTGCTTTTCATCGCAATCCTCAGGAATTTTTTTACCCCGGACGGAACGCTCCTCCTTTCCATGCAGGATATCTGGGGCATCCTTTTCATCGGGCTTGTTTCTGGCGTTGCCTTCGGACTCTTTTACCTCAAGAAAAACATGAGCGGACGGGAAGCTCTGCTCACACACTGCGCCTATTTCCTGATAGTGAACGCGTCGCTCAGCCTCACCGGATTTCATCTGGGATGGTTCAAGAAGGAACTTCCCTCGATTGCCCTGATGGAAGCGATGTTCACGGTCATCTATATCCTCGTGACCCTCCTTGTCTACCTGCTGGATTTTAACGAGGCAAAGAAGATAAACGAAAAGCTGCAGGCTCGGAAGCAAAGGCAGGGGGAATGAACACCGCAGGATTTTATTCCCCCTCCCGTTACTCCAGCTCCCCGGTATAATCGAGGATTCCGCCGAATTCAATGACGTTCGTGTAGCCCAAATCCACGAGGGACTTGGCCGCAATTTTGCTCCTCCGCCCGCTCCGGCAATACAGCAGTACCAGCTGATTCTTGTCAGGCAAAACTGCTGCGGCGGATTCCGCGGATATCGACTCCATCGTAAGGAGCACTGCCCCCGGGATATGCCCCGCCGCATACTCGTCCTCGCGGCGCACGTCCACGATGACAGACGCGGGATTGGCCCGCGCGATTTCAAGACCTTCCGCCATCTGGACAGATTTGTAGCCCATGGCCGCCCCCTCCTTTTTCCGCGCCATCGCCAGGCATGATGCTGCCAGCGCAAACGAAAACAAAACAAGTGCCAGAGTCCTTCTCATAATTGGCATTATCTCATCCCTCCGAAATAAATCCTCGCGGCTGCTGTGGTTGTCCGCGAACACAGATCTGTCATCAAGCCCCATCGGCACTCTATCGAGTGCCAACGAGCTTGTGCTGCGCAAAAGCCCGCAAATCTGTCTACCGCTTCCCGTAAGGGATGCGGTAGACAGTCGGGGTTCTGCTGGCAGGGGCACTTACAATTCCTCAACAAGCAGAACCTTGATTTCTTCAACCTGTCGAAGTTGCTTGTCATTTGTCAAGAAAACTTCACAGTGATTTTGTATCGCACTTGCAAGTTGCAGAGCGTCCATGGCTTTTATGCCACTGTATTTTGCACGAAGCTCTGCTGCAAGAAGTCCGATACTGAAATCAATGTTCCGAACAGAAATTTCCATATCAGAAACAAAAGCCCGAAAAGCATGAACGTATTCAAACTTTTTGCTTCTGAAATGAAAAGAGCTATATTCTTCAACTGTTACAGGAGACGTTACAAGCAATTTACCTTGTTCATAAGCCTCTGAGAACCACAATTTCATCCTGTCGAAATATGCATCGCTTCTTTCAATAAAATAGATAAAAGGCGATGTATCTATGAAAGCACTGTTAAATTCGGTCATCATTCCTAAGCTCCGAAACGTACCGAGTCGCATAATTAGCTCGTTCGCAAGGGATGACATACGAGTCAAAATTCAGTTTTTTCCGAGGAGCAGATTCAATCCGGCGGATGGAAATTTTGATTGAATTCAAAAGTTCCTGTTGCTCATCGTAAGGCAAAGACAATGCTTCGCGAGTTACGGTTGCCAATGCAGTATCATTCATAGCTTACCTCCATGCTGCATGCTTGCTTTTCTTCTTCTGTGGTTGTGCTTCCTCAGTCAGATTATACAGCTTGCATACCGGCTTGTCTATCCGTGCCCCTGCTACAGGCCGAAGTCCCGCCCGTCCTTCCGGCCTGCGATGGGGCCTGATCCGCCCGGTCCTTTCCGTATCCGGCAAACGGCATGCAGCATGCTGGTGCAATCCTGCAGGAAACTTGTTTTTATACTGTAAAAGGTCTGTTTACAGACTGAAACTAGTCTAGTTTCAGTCTGTATCTGGACTGTTTTCATGTTGTAAACAGGCTGGTTTCATAGTAAAAGAAGCCTTGTTTCATTCTTCCGCCAGGCATGCTGCATTTGTGCAGCAGACTGCCTTTGTTCCTGTGCACTGCTGTGCGGAACAGACGAAAAGCCGTTCTCCGTAACGCTTCCCTTGACAGAAGAGGTCTGTAGGGGTAGGATAGGCAGAGATTCTGCAGGGGAGTGCGGAGCGGATGCTGGCCGGGGAACGGCTGGAACCCGTGCCTGTGCCGGAAGCAGAGTATATCAGATACACGGTATGAAAAAGTTCGAGAAAAGGCAGCCGGTGCTGCTGCGACTGCTGCTTGTCCTTGCCGCGAGCCTGCTGTTTGCGTTTAACATAAATAGCTTTGTTCATGCAGCCTCCCTCTTTCCCGGAGGCTTTGCAGGTGTCGCCCTGCTTATCCAGAAGACTTGCAGGAATTTCTGGGGCATTTCCCTGCCGTATTCTATCCTGACCTATGCCCTGAATGCAGTTCCCATCATGATCGGCTTCCGCTTTATAGGAAGGAAGTTTACGGTCCTGTCCTGTGTGCTCATCATCATTTCAGGTCTGGCAACGGATTTTCTCCCGGATATGCCGCTCACGGACGACAAAGTCCTGTGCGCTGTATTCGGGGGCCTGCTGAACGCTCTGGCGGTGAGCCTCTGTCTCTTTGCAGAAAGCTCTTCCGGCGGAACGGATTTCATAGCCATCTTTCTTGCCGAGAAGACCGGCCGGTCCGCATGGAACATCATCCTTGCCTTCAACTGCGTGGTGCTCTGCCTTGCTGGCTTACTGTTCGGCTGGGATGCTGCCCTGTATTCGATTATCTTTCAGTATACGTCAACGCAGGCGATCGATTTCCTCTACAAGAAATATGCAAAGACAACCCTGCTGATCATTACCTCCCGGCCGGACGAAGTGTATCAGGTTGTCAGGAACCTGACGAACCATGATGCGACGCTCTTTACGGGAACGGGCCTGTATTCCGGCAGGGAGCGGAATCTCCTGTACTCCGTCGTGTCAAGCTCCGAGTCCGGTCATCTGGAAAAGGCAATCCGGCAGACTGACCCTGATGCATTTATAAATGTCCTGCAGTCCAAGGCCATCATCGGTAAATTCTTCAAGCGCTCCAACGACTGAATCTGCCGGGCAAACAGGGCATGCGCTTTTACCGGGCAGTGCTCCCGCTACGCATTGCTGTAGCCCATCAGGTAGCTGTCGATTTCACGGGCGCACTCCCGGCCTTCGGCAATCGCCCAGACGACGAGCGACTGGCCGCGGTGCATGTCCCCGGCGGTAAAGACTTTTTCCACGCTGCTCTGATAGCTGTCTGCCCGGTCCGTGGCAACGGTTCCCCGGGGACCGAGTGCAACGCCGAATGCCTGTGCCGTATAGTCTTCTGCACCCAGAAATCCTGCTGCAATGAGAATCAGGTCGCAGGGAAGTTCCTGCTCGCTGCCCGCAATTTCGCAGAGCGTCCGCTTGCCGCCGGCCATTCGGAACTCGACCTGCACCGTCTGAATGCCGCAGACCCGGCCGTCCTGCTGGTGGACTTCCTTAATTGTTGTCCTGTATACCCGGGGATCTTTTCCGAACGTATAGATGGATTCTTCTGCGCCGTAGTCAACTTTCAGAACCTTGGGCCATTCCGGCCAGGGGTTGTCGGGAGTCCGTTCTGCAGGGGGACAGGGCATCATTTCAAGCTGGGTGACGCTCTTACAGCCAAGGCGGATTGCCGTTCCGGTACAGTCGTTTCCCGTATCGCCGCCGCCGAGTATGACGACGTCCTTGCCTTCCGGGTTAAAAAACTCCCCGTCGGACAGCTTTGAATCCAAAAGGCTCTTCGTGACGGACTTGAGCCAGTCGACGGCAAAGAGTATGCCCTGCACAGGTTTTCCGTCGGTTTCGCTTCCTTTGGCGGTGAGCGGACGGGCTTTCTTTGCTCCGCAGCAGAGGGCGACGGCATCGTATTCTGCCAGGAGCCGGTCTGCATCTTCCCTGTTCCGTATGTCCGCACCCGTGACAAAACTGACCCCTTCGTCCTGCATCAGCGTGACCCGCCTGTCGATGATGCGTTTGTCCAGCTTCATGTTCGGAATGCCGTACATCAGTAGGCCGCCGATCCGGTCATCGCGCTCGAAGACCGTGACCGTATGCCCCCGCCGGTTCAGCAGGTCGGCGACGGCGAGGCCGCTCGGTCCTGAGCCGACGACGGCGACTTTCTTGCCGCTGCGGATCTTCGGAATCTGAGGCTTCATGTAGCCGGATGCAAAAGCCTGTTCGATGATGAACAGCTCGTTGTCGTGGATGGTGACCGCTTCTGCGGCGTCCCCGCTGTTCCCGCAGTTGCAGGCTTTTTCGCAGAGGGCAGGGCAAACCCTCCCGGTGAACTCCGGGAAGCTTGAGGTCTTGAGCAGCCGCCATGCTGCCATGTCGAACTGTCCCTTGTAGAGGGCGTCATTCCACTCCGGGATGAAGTTGTGCAGGGGGCAGCCCGTTACCATGCCCTTGAGGCGGATTGCGCTCTGACACAAGGGGACGCCGCAGTCCATGCAGCGGGCCGCCTGGCATCTGCGGTCTGCTTCGGCCAGGGGCGTGTGGAATTCCGCAAAATGCTGTATCCGCTCGGCGGGTGCTATGTCTCCGTTTCCCTGCCGCCTGTACTCTAAAAATCCTGTTGCCTGTCCCATCGTACTCCTCCTAGGCTACCTGCGTGGTTGTTTTGAAAGCTTCCATTACGGCCTCTTCGTGACTGAATCCCTTTTCTTCATTCCGGGCCGTTTCTGCCAGCATCCGCTTGTAATCATTCGGAATGATTTTCTTGAAGTCTGCAAGTGCACGGTCAAAGTCGCCGAGCAGGGACTGTGCCAGCGGGGACCCGGTCTTTTCAGCGTGCCGCCGGATCAGGTCTTTCAGGAGATCCTTATCGTGCTGACTTACGATTTCTTCCATGCTGACCAGCTGCTTGTTCAGCTTTTTGTACAGCTCATGCCGGCTGTCCAGTACGAACGCAATGCCTCCGCTCATACCGGCGGCAAGGTTCCGTCCCGTCGGTCCGAGGATGACGACGGTACCGCCCGTCATGTATTCAAGCCCGTGGTCTCCGCAGCCTTCGACGACCGCGGCGGCACCCGAGTTGCGGACGGCAAAGCGTTCTCCCGCAATGCCGTTTATGTAGGCTTCACCGCTTGTCGCACCGAAGAGGGCGACATTGCCGATGATGATGTTTTTGTCTGCCGCCCGTGTGGAATTCCTGCCGGGCCTGACAATCAGCTTGCCGCCTGAAAGCCCCTTGCCGAAGTAGTCGTTTGCATCGCCTTCAAGTTCGATGGTCAGTCCCTTGGGTATGAATGCACCGAATGACTGGCCTCCGCCGCCTTCGGCATGGACGGTATAGCTGTCGTCTGCTATGCTTCCGCCGAAGCTTTTCTGAATCTCGCTTCCCAGAATGGTGCCGAAGGACCGGTCGGTACTCTGGACTCTGATGGTCCCGAACTGCGCCTGCTTCCATTTCTTGAGGAGGACCTTTTCATCGAGGGTCTTGTGCAGGCCAAAGTCATAGACATCCTGAGGATCAAAGTGGCTCTTGACCGCATCAGCGTCTGCAGCTTTTGCAAGGATCCGCGACAGGTCCAGCAGGTCGGCATGGCCTCCGGCAGGATGCTGTTTTATGCCCAGCAGCTCTGTCCGTCCGACCAGTCCGTCAACCGTGCGGACGCCCAGCTTTGCCATGTACTCCCGCATTTCCTGCGCGATGAACTTCATGAAGTTTTCGACGTATTCGCTCTTTCCCTTAAAGCGCTTCCTGAGTTCGCTGTTCTGCGTTGCAACGCCGAAGGGGCAGGTGTCTTTCTGGCAGACCCGCATCATTGCGCATCCCATCGAAATGAGCGGGGCAGTTGCAAAGCCGAATTCCTCCGCGCCGAGCAGGGCTGCTATGATGACGTCACGTCCGCTCATCAGCTTTCCGTCCGTCTCTATGCGGACCCGGCTCCTGAGGCCGTTCTGCACGAGCGTCTGCTGGGTCTCCGAAAGTCCCAGCTCCCAGGGCAGGCCCGCATGATGGATGCTGGAAATCGGTGCGGCGCCGGTTCCTCCGTCATGGCCGGAAATAAGGATGACCTGTGCTCCGGCCTTTGCGACGCCTGCTGCAATCGTGCCGACGCCCGCCTCACTGACCAGCTTGACGCTGATCCGTGCTGCACGGTTTGCATTTTTCAGGTCATAGATGAGCTGTGCCAGGTCTTCGATTGAATAGATGTCGTGGTGGGGCGGCGGTGAAATCAGTGCGACGCCCGGCGTTGCATAGCGGGTTTTTGCAATCCAGGGATAGACTTTCTTACCGGGCAGGTGGCCGCCTTCTCCGGGTTTTGCTCCCTGTGCCATCTTGATCTGGATTTCCTTCGCGCTCAAAAGGTATGCTTCCGTTACGCCGAAGCGGCCTGATGCGACCTGCTTGATTGCCGAGTTGTATTCCGTTCCGAGCCGGTCCGGGTTCTCTCCGCCTTCTCCGCTGTTGCTCTTTCCCTTCAGGTGGTTCATCGCCTTTGCCATGCACTTGTGGGCTTCCTCGCTGATTGAACCGTAGCTCATCGCTCCCGTCTTGAAGCGCTGTACGATGCTTTCGACGGGTTCGACTTCTTCGAGCGGAATGCCGCCGTCTGAGGCATATTTGAACTCAAAGAGGCTCCGCAGGGTGTGGGGCCTCTTTTCGTCATCGACGAGGGCGGTATACTCCTTGAAGCGCGCGTAGTCCCCGTTCCGCGTTGCCTGCTGCAGGGCGATGATGGTTTCCGGCGAATAGAGGTGGTCTTCGCAGGTTGGTCCCCGCCTGAGCTTGTGGTTTCCGACCGAATCCAGATGGGTGTTGACGGCAAGACCGAGGGGGTCAAATGCCTTGTTGTGGTGGAAGTTCACGTCCTCTTCAATTTCCTTGAGCGTAATGCCTCCCACCCGGCTGACCGTATTCGTGAAGTAGCGGTCTATGACTTCCGTACTGATGCCGACTGCTTCGAATATCTGGGCGGACTGGTAGGACTGGATGCAGCTGATGCCCATCTTTGCCGCGATTTTTACGATGCCGTTCAGGAGCGCCTTGTTGTAGTCGTCGATGGCGGTGTGGTAATCCTTGTCCAGCAGCTTCTGATCGATGAGCTCGGCGATGCACTCGTGGGCCAGGTAGGGATTGACCGCCCGTGCCCCGTAGCCGAGGACCATCGCTGCCTGATGGACATCGCGGATTTCCGCACTCTCAAGGATAATGGAAATCTTTGTCCGCTTTTTGGTCCGTATGAGGTACTGCTCAACGGCAGAAACCGCCAGCAGCGACGGGATGGCGACATGGCTTTCATCAACGCCCCGGTCGGAAAGTACCATGATGTTGCTGCCTGCATGATACTGCCGTTCAAGCTCGTTGAAGAGGCTGTCGATTGCCGCTTCAAGCGATGTATTCTTGTAGTAGAGGATCGGGAGCGTTGCGGCCCGGTAGCCCGGCTTGTCGAGCGCCTTTATTTTCATCATGTCGACGCCGGTCAGGATGGGGTTGTTTATTTCCAGAACCGTGCAGTTTGTGCTGTTCGGTTCCAGGATGTTTCCGTCCGTTCCCACGTAGACGGTCGTATCGGTGACGATTTTTTCGCGCAGGCTGTCGATCGGCGGGTTGGTTACCTGGGCGAACAGCTGCTTGAAGTAGCTGAACAGGGGCGGGTGTTTTTCGGACAGGACGGCGAGCGGGGTGTCGACGCCCATCGAGGCCGTCGGTTCAACACCGTTCTGCGCCATCGGCAGGATCATCTCGTTCACGTCCTCGTAATTCCATCCGAATGCCCGGTACATGATGTCCCGTTCCTCCTGCGAGTAGACGGGGATTTTCCTGTTCGGAATCGTCAGCTCGTGCAGCTGGAGGAGGTTCTTGTCGAGCCATTCGCCGTAGGGGAACTGGCGGGCAAACTGCTGCTTGCACTCTTCATCGGAGATGAGCCGCTTCTGTACGGTATCCACGAGCAGGATCCGGCCCGGCATGAGGCGGGATTTCTGCAGGATCTTTTCTTCGGGGATGTCAAGGACGCCGACTTCGCTGGAAAGGATGAGCGTATTGTCGCTCGTGATGTAGTAGCGGCTCGGACGCAGGCCGTTCCGGTCGAGTGTTGCACCCAGCAGGTCGCCGTCGCTGAAGAGGATTGCGGCCGGTCCGTCCCAGCTTTCCATCATGGTTGCCCAGTAATGGTAGAAATCCTTCTTGTCCCGGTCCATTGCGTCATCATGCTTCCAGGGTTCGGGAATACACATCATTACGGCAAGCGGAAGCGGCGTTCCGTTCATCATCAGGAACTCCAGCGTATTGTCGAGCATTGCGGAGTCCGAGCCGCTCGTGTCGACGGCGGGCAGGACCTTCTTCATGTCATCGTCGGACAGGAGGGGCGAGCTGAGCGTTTCTTCCCGGGCCAGCATCCGGTCCACGTTGCCCCGGATCGTGTTGATTTCGCCGTTGTGGGCAATGAGCCTGTTGGGGTGCGCCCGCTGCCAGCTCGGCTGGGTGTTCGTGGAAAAGCGGGAGTGCACGATGGCGAGGGCGGAACTGAATTCCTCGGACTGGAGGTCTTCGTAGAAGGTCCGCAGCTGTCCGACGAGGAACATGCCCTTGTAGACGATCGTTCTGCTTGAAAGCGAGACAACGTAGGTTCCCAGCTGGGTTTTTTCGAACTGCCGGCGCAGGACGTAGAGGCGGCGGTCAAAGGCAAGGCCCTTTTCAACGCCGTCCGGCCGCTCGATGAAGCAGTTCATGATGACCGGCATGCATTCCCGGGCCCTGCACCCCAGAACGTCTTCCCTGACGGGAACCTGCCGCCATCCCAAAAAGCGCAGGCCTTCTTTTGTGCTCAGGGATTCGATCATCCGCATTGCCTGTGCGCGGAGCAGCTTGTCGGCAGGGAAAAAGAACATGCCTACGCCGTAATCGCGTTCTCCTCCCAGCTGTATGCCGCAGTCTGCGGCAGCCTTCAGGAAGAAGGGATGGCAGATCTGCAGCAGAATGCCGACCCCGTCTCCTGTTTCGCCGCTTGCGTCCTTTCCTGCCCGGTGTTCCAGTTTTTCGACGATGCACAGGGCATTGTCAACGATGGAATGGCTCTTCGTGCCGTCAATGCTGACGACTGCGCCGATTCCGCATGAGTCATGTTCAAAAGACTGTTCGTATAAGGTATGTGCCATGCCGTACTCCTCGCTCAAATGCATTCTGTCTTATTTTCCGCTGTCGCCGTAGTTGCTCAGGACCCGGGCGCTCGGGTCGTTGACGTCGCAGCCCTTCCAGCTCTTGTTCGGCATCCAGAAGTCAACGATCATCTGACTCTGGCCCGGATAGAATTTCTCAAAGATTTCCCGGTACAGGAGGGATTCTTTCGTAAAAGGACGTGCATGCGCGTACTGACGGCACTTTTCTGCAAATTCTGCGTCGGTATACGTTGCTTCTGCGTATTCCTTGAGGTCGTCGACCAGGGAGTGACCGACTGCATCACTGAAGGCTGCCTTTTCCCGCATCAAAAGGTCATGGGGCAGGTAGGGCTTCCCGTCATCGTCAGCTTCAAAGGCGTGGCGCAGGAGGTATTTGCCCTTGCCGTAGCGGTTCAGCTTGAGTTCCGGGTCAATCGACATGACGTAGCTGACGAAGTCAAGGTCTCCGAAGGGGACGCGGGCTTCCAGGCTGTTCACGCTGATGCAGCGGTCTGCCCGCAGTACGTCGTACATGTGCAGTTCCCTGACCCGCTTGACGGCTTCCTGCTGGAAGGCTTCTGCTGACGGTGCGAAATCCGTGTACTTGTAGCCGAACAGCTCATCGCTGATTTCTCCGGTCAGCAGGACGCGGATGTCGGTCTGTTCATGAATTGCCTTGCACAGGAGGTACATGCCCATGCTGGCGCGGATTGTCGTGATGTCAAAGCTGCCCAGTGCGTAAATGACGTCTTCGAGGGCGGAAAGGACATCCTCGCGGGTTATGATGATTTCATGGTGGTGAGAGCCGATGAAGTCCGCTACCTGCCTTGCATATTTCAGGTCAATCGCGTCGGTTTTCATGCCGATGGCAAACGTTTCGATGGGCTTGTGCAGGATGCGGCTGGAAACGGCGCAGACGAGCGAGGAGTCAAGGCCGCCGCTCAAAAGGAAGCCGAGCGGTGCGTCTGCATCCAGCCGTTTCTGAATGCCTGCAATGAGCCTGTCGCGGATCTGGCGGCAGATGCCGTCCGCTCCGTCGAGTGCCCCCGCCTGCGTTTCGCTTACCGCTGTTATATCCCGGTAGCAGGTGAAGCTGCCGTCCTTGTAGTAGTGTCCGGGCGGGAAGGGGAGAATTTCTCTGACCAGACCCTCCAGATTCTTCGGCTCGCTGGCAAAGGCGATGCCTCCTTCCGTATCGTAGCCGTAATAGAGGGGGCGGATGCCGATGGGATCGCGGGCTGCGACGACGGATTTTGCTGCTTCATCGTAGATGATCAGCGCGTATTCGGCGTCGAGCATCCTGAAGACATCGCAGCCGTATTTTTCGTAGAGGGGCAGGAGGATTTCACAGTCGGAATCCCCGGCAAAGCGGTAGCCGTCTCCGCAAAGCTGTTCTTTCACCTTTCTCCAGGGAACGGACGTGTTTCCACCCTCAAGGACGCCGTATATTTCACCGTTGCAGACCAGACTCCTTTTGTTTCCGGTAAAGGGCTGCATGCCGCTTTCGGCAAGTCCCATGATGGCAAGGCGCTGAAAGCCGAGAATCGCTCCCTCCTGTTCCAGTATCCGGGAACTGTCAGGTCCGCGGGATGTGGTCCGGTTAAAATTCGTGCGGAAGTCCTTCATTGAAATTACATTGCCAAAATAACCCATTACGCAGCACATATCGTCTCTCACGCGCCCGAAAGCGACCCCCTGAAAAATTGAATTTAAAAACAAAAAAGACGCCGTAGACACTATCCCTTTCCGGGCCTGTTTACCCGAAAAGAACTGTATCTACGACGTCTTTGCCGTATGTCCTAGTAGTACTACTTCACGGAAAAAAAGTCAAGGGCATCGTATCCGCTTTTTATTCGTTTTACTCAAAGAACATGTAGTCATCAAAGTAGACGCTCGTAATCTGGCCCATGACCAGCTGCTCATTAATTTTTGCCCGTATGCCTTCCTTTATCTTCTGTTCACCCATCTCCATCAGTTCGGCCTTTGTATATGACGAGAAGTAGCCGATGATGATGGATTTTTCCTGCTTTTCTTTCTGGGCCAGCTCTTCATAGAGCTGAATGTCGCTGGCAGGATAGGAGAACCAGGGGGCAACGACGAGCAGGGTACCGCTCTGACCGTCCTGGCCTTTCGTTACGGTCCGTATCTGGCCGAGATCAGTATAGGCGCTGACGCTCTGCTTTGATTTGAGGCTGGAGTTTACCACCTGCTTCGGACTTGGGTCGACCTTCCGGTATTTGACGGAAAGCTCCCCGCCGTTCCTGGCAAGGGCGACTGCCGTGCCCCCGATAAAAATCGTGAACATCACGATGAGGATGATGATGAGCAGCTTATTGAGAAGCTGCAGGGAAGCATCATCTTCCTTTGCCCGGCCGTAGCGCCGGTCGTCCTGTTCCCGTGCGTAGTATTTTCCGTTGTCATGCCTGAATTTGATTCGTCCCATGCTTACTCCTCCTGCAGCCTATATTTTGAGAGCAGCGATTTTGTCCGTGTCGTTGCTTTCCCGTCTTCGTCTACTGTTCCGGGAATCCGCGCTTCAAGTTCAACGCTTCCCTCCAGCCATGCTTCCTGTAAAATGGTGCCGTTCTTCCGGGCAAGTTCCACCAGCCGGCAGTCTTCCATCGGAATCCGGTACCGTTCAACCCTGCCGAACAGCTGTTCCGTTATTGCCTCGAGCAGCCTGTCAAATCCGGCGCCTGTCCTGGCGCTGATCCTGAGTGCCCCGGGAAAGGCCGCTTCTCCGAATGCAGCGGCTCCTGCGTCCTCAGCTTGTATATCGGTTTTATTGAGGAGCACGATTCGCTTTATTTTATCGGCTCCTATTTCCTTCAGGACCTGCAGGACCTGATTATACTGGCGGATGCAGTCTTCGTCGCTTGCGTCCACCGTTATGAGCAGGAGATCGGCATAGGAAGCTTCTTCAAGCGTTGACTTGAATGCGTCGATCAGCGTGTGGGGCAGGTTGGATATGAAACCGACCGTGTCAGTCAGCAGGACGGAACATCCTTCCGAGAGGGTGAGCTTTCGTGTCGTGGGGTCGAGCGTCGCAAAGAGCTTGTCTTCGACAAAGGCATCCGCCCCGGTGAGGGCATTGAGCAGGCTTGATTTTCCTGCGTTCGTGTAGCCGACGAGGGCGCAGGTCGGCGTTGCCGTCCGTTCCCGCTGCTTCCGCTGGATTGCCCGGCTGTTTTCGACGGCAGCAAGTTCCTTCTTTATCTGGACTATCTTGTCTTCAATCTGCCGCCGGTCAAGTTCCAGCTGGGTCTCTCCCTGTCCTTTGTTGCCGAAGCTGCCGCCCCGCTGACGGGAAAGGTTGCCGTAGCTGTGGCTCAGGCGGGGCAGGGAGTAGGTCAGCTGTGCCAGCTGCACCTGCAGGACAGCCTCCTTTGTCTGTGCCCGCTGGGCAAAAATGCGGATGATTACTTCATTCCGGTCAAATACGGGGATTCCGGTGAGTTTTTCCCAGTTGCGCTGCTTGGTCGGGTCGAGTTCCCAGTCAAATATGATGCAGTCTGCTTCGACTGCTTTTGCACGGTCGGCTATTTCCTGCGCCTTGCCGCTCCCCATGCCGTAGGCGGGGGTCGGTTCAATTCTCGTCAGCTGGACTATTCCGGCACATTCCATGCCCAGGGTCGAGACCAGGCCTTCCAGTTCCTTCGTCGGGGAACCGGTGCTTTCTTCTGCCTCTGCCTTTTTTGCCGGCGGTGCACCGATGAGCAGGGCCCGTGCTTTTTTCTCTGCTTCCTCTTTGACTTCTACCATAGATTTGTTGTATAATATCCGAAAACGGCAAAAAAGCCAATGGCATGATGCATTGATATGGATATGGAAAAAGAGACGCAGCAGCCCTCATCACACGGACTCCTCGCAAAGGCGCTTTCATTCAGCCCCGACCGGCAGGCGATTGTCGAGAGAGACGGCATTTTTTCCATACGTTCAGACCTTCCGACGGGAGGAATGCCGCTCGACCCGAATCTCAAGGCCCTGGTCGATGCCGTCCTTGACGGGGGAGATGCTGCACAGTCATAATCTGTTCCGGCACGCCGTTTTCCCGTGCGGCAGTTTTCCTGCAGGCTCCTGTTGTATTCCATCTTCCATCGTCTATCTTTCATCTTCCATGCTTCTATCCCCTGCAGCACGCATTGAACATACTTTCAGTTTGCGTTAGAATCAGAAGAAATTACATACTATACATGCGAGGAGAACGATATGTCGAGGACACATTATATCGCTGGAAACTGGAAGATGAACTTGGACAAGGCAGGCTCCGTAAAGCTTGCCCGGGACCTTGTGGCAGCCCTTAAGGGAAAGAGCAACAAATATATGGTGGGCGTTCCCTTCGTCTATCTGGATGCAGTGGCGCAGGTGCTCAAGGGCAGCAACATCCTGCTCGGTTCCCAGGACATGGCTGCAACCGCAAACGGTGCGCACACGGGAGAAGTTTCTGCCGAGATGCTCAAGGACATCGGCGTACAGGTCGTCATCCTCGGACACAGCGAGCGGCGGCATGAAATCGGTGAAAGCGACGAGCTCATCAACAAGAAGGTCCGCCGCGCACTGGAGCAGGGACTGGAAGTTGTCCTCTGCATCGGCGAGCTGCTTGAGGACCGCGAGGCGGGAAATGCGGAGCAGGTCTGTGCATTCCAGCTTTCTGCTGACCTTGCCGGCGTGAGCGAGGAGCAGATGAAGAAAGTGACGATAGCCTACGAACCTGTCTGGGCAATCGGAACCGGTAAGACGGCAACGCCCGCTGATGCCGAGGCGATTCACAAATTCGTGCGCGGCTACATTGCGAAGCTGTACAACCAGAAGGTTGCCGATGAGACGATCATTCAGTACGGCGGTTCAATGAAGGCGTCCAATGCCGCAGAGCTGCTTGCCCAGCCCGACATTGACGGCGGCCTGATCGGCGGTGCATCGCTCAAGGCTGAAACATTCGAACCAATCTGCGTCCTGTAGGAATTCTGTTTTTATCGCGGGGAATTGCGTATTCCCCGCGTTTTTATTTCGAAAAATGCTGTTACTTTGTTGACGGCAACTGAAAGAAAGTTTATACTATCGCTACATATATATATGGAGGACATAATGGCTAAGACCAAGTATGTTTACTTTTTTGGTGATGGCGACGCAGAAGGCGATGAGACGATGCGCCCCTTGCTCGGAGGAAAAGGTGCCAACCTTGCGCAGATGGCAAAGAAGCCTTTGAGCCTGCCGGTTCCATCAGGATTCACAATTTCCATTGACGTTTGTCAGGAGTATTACAAGCTCGGCAAGAAATATCCTGCCGGACTTGACGCTGAGGTTGCGAAATATCTCGGAAAGCTTGAGAAGTCAATGGGCAAGAAACTGGGTGACGAGAAGGATCCCCTTCTTGTTTCCGTTCGTTCTGGAGCCGCGGAGTCAATGCCCGGCATGATGGATACCATCCTTAATCTTGGTCTTAATGACAAATCAGTCCTTGGCCTTGCCAACAAGACGAACAATCCCCGTTTCGCGTGGGATGCATACCGCCGTTTCATCCAGATGTTCGGCAACGTCGCAATGGGCGTTGAGCACGACAAATTTGAGGAAATCATTTCAGAAGTGAAGGCCAAGGCCCACGTAAAGGAAGACACCGAGCTTTCCACCGAGGACCTTCAGGAGATTGTCTCCAAGTATAAGGCCATGTACAAGAGGGAGAAGGGCGAGGATTTCCCGCAGGATCCCCAGAAGCAGATGTGGGCAGCTATCGGAGCGGTCTTCGGTTCCTGGATGAACCCCCGCGCGATTACCTACCGCAAGCTCAACAACATCGACGAGCGCGTCATAAAGGGAACCGCCGTTACCGTCATGGCGATGGTCTTCGGAAACATGGGTGACACCTCCGGAACCGGAGTTGCGTTCAGCCGCGATCCTTCGACCGGAGAGAATCACTTCATGGCAGAGTACCTCATCAACGCACAGGGTGAGGACGTTGTTGCCGGTATCCGCACGCCGATGGACATTTCTGCCCTTGAGCAGCAGCAGCCCAAGATTTTTGCCGAGATCACGAAGATCCGCAACCGCCTTGAGAAGCACTATCATGACATGCAGGACATGGAGTTCACCGTTCAGGAAGGCAAGCTCTATATGCTCCAGTGCCGCAACGGAAAGCGCACGGGTCCTGCCGCCGTCAAGATGGCCGTCGATATGGTCGGTGAGAAGCTCATCACCAAGAAAGAGGCCCTGATGCGCGTCAAGCCTGATCAGCTGGATCAGCTCCTGCACCCGCAGTTTGATGCAAAGGCCCTCAAGGCTGCATCTCCGCTGGCATCCGCACTCAACGCTTCTCCGGGAGCAGGCTGCGGACAGATTGTCTTCACCGCTGAGGAAGCAGTCGAGTGGGACAAGGCCGGTAAGAAGGTCATCCTCGTCCGCAAGGAGACTTCTCCTGATGATATCGCCGGAATGTACGTCGCACAGGGTATCCTCACCTCAACGGGTGGACGCACCTCTCACGCCGCTGTCGTTGCGCGCGGAATGGGAACCCCCTGTGTCTGCGGATGTTCCGAGGTTGTGTTCACCGGAAAAGATGAAATTACGATCGGCGGCAGGAAGTTTGTCAAGGGAGATATCATTTCCATCGACGGTTCGACGGGAAATGTGTACGGCGAGGCCATCCCCGTTACGCCTGCTTCTGTCTCAGGAGACCTTGAGACCTTCCTCGGCTGGGCTGATGAAGTCCGTGCCTCTTCCAAGCGCGTCACTGCTTCAGGAAATAAGGTCAACGGCTTTGAGGTTCTTGCCAACGCTGAGCAGAACGAGGCCGCTCAGGCATTCCGCTTTGGTGCTGCCGGAATCGGTCTGTGCCGCACTGAGCACATGTTCTTTGAGGAGCCCAAGCTCTCTTCCTTCCAGAAGATGATTCTTTCCGAGACGACCGAGGACCGCAAGAAGAACCTCAAGGAAATCCTCCCGCTCCAGCAGAAGGATTTCTTCGGCATCATCAAGGCCATGGAGGGACGTCCCGTCACCATCCGTCTGCTTGATCCGCCGCTCAACGAGTTCATCCAGGCTGCAACTCCCGCTGAGGCTCAGGCTCTCGCGAGCAAGCTCGGCTACAGCGTTGAAAAGATCAACAAGAAGTACGTGGAGCTCAACGAGCACAACCCGATGCTCGGACACCGCGGCTGCCGCCTTGCGATTACCTATCCCGAGATCTACGAGATGCAGGTCGAGGCGATTGCCCTCGCTACGGCAGATGCCGACAGCAAGGGAATTGCCCACGATGTGCGCATCATGATCCCGAACGTGACCACCTTCGCCGAGCTCAAGCAGATCCGCGCTCAGGCTGAGGCCGTGATCGCTGCCGTCAACGAGCGGAAGGGAACCAAGCTCAAGTTCCAGATCGGATCCATGATCGAGTTCCCCCGTGCCGCTGCCACTGCGAATCAGATTGCGGAGTATGCGGACTTCTTCTCATTCGGTACGAACGACCTTACCCAGACGACGCTCGGCTTCAGCCGCGACGACTACGGCAAGTTCATCGACTCTTACCTGGATCAGAAGGTCCTGGACAACGATCCCTTCAAGACGCTCGACGCTGACGGCGTTGGCGCGATGATTGAGATTGCCGAGGAGAAGGGACGTTCCGTCAAGTCTGACCTGCATCTTGGCATCTGTGGAGAGCACGGTGGAGATCCTGCTTCCATAGAGCTGTGCTACAAGCTCGGACTGAACTACGTTTCCTGCTCACCCTTCCGCGTTCCCGCTGCACGCCTTGCCGGTGCTCAGGCTGTCATCAAGGCTGAGAAGGCCGGTAAGGAGGAAAAAGCTCCTGCAAAGCGCGGCCGCAAGGTTGCAGAGAAGACTTCTACCCGTGGACGCAAGGCTGCAGAGAAGACTTCTTCTCGTGGTGCTGCAAAGAAGACCGTAAAGGACTCAAAGCGTGGCGCAACGAAGACTGCCAAGAAGACTGCCGCCAAGAAGACTGCAAAGACTTCTGCGCGGGGTCGCAAGCCGAAGGCAAAATAAGCTGAGGGGTAAAAAATGACAGGCGGTATGTACCGTCTGTCTCTCTCAAAAAAAAAGCCGGGAGCGTAAGCGCTTCCGGCTTTTTTTTTGCATCGTGTTGTATCGTATCTGACTTTG
The DNA here is from genome assembly GCA_946410085.1 of uncultured Treponema sp. Lineage (GTDB taxonomy): Bacteria > Spirochaetota > Spirochaetia > Treponematales > Treponemataceae > Treponema_D. The sequence goes on from CAMJZA010000009.1 coordinate 42,470, forward strand.
TATCTGAACGCTGCCGGCCTGTCCGGGAATCTATTCCGTCCAGACGGCCTTGACCAGGGGCAGATCCCTGACCTGCTCGATGAACTCTTTGCCGCCGGGTGCAAGCATCTGGGCGTTTCCCTTGATGATATAGCCTGTCTCTCCGACGGTAAGGTGGAAGAACACGCTGCAGTTTCCCTGCGCACCAAAGAGAACGTCCTTGAGCGGGCTTATGTCTCCCGGACTGCTGAAGCTGTTTTCAAGTTCGATGTGCAGCTCGCGTATTGCCCGCTCTCCCAGCGTCTTGGGATCTTCCAGGCTGTCCGCGATGAGGCTCGGCTGCTCCCTGCTGCCGTCTACCTTGCCCTTCAGTGCGTATACGCCTCCGTCTTCGAGTTTGTCCTTCAGCTCTGCCCATGTCTTCGCAAAGAAGGTAACGTCTATCGTTCCCTTGAAGTCGGCGAGCTTGGCAAAGGCCATCTGCTCTCCTTTCTTGTTTATGATGGTACGGATGCCCTGCAGCATGCCGATGGCGACATGACTCTTGCCGACGTTCTTCATCTGCCAGGGCTTCTGCCCGCTTGCTTCCAGCGCATCCCTGAGTGCCTTGTTCTCCCGTCCGAGCCGCTCGATGTTCTCGCTGTTCACCGTCGCACACGTTTCGATGAGCTTCCGCCAGCTGTCGAGCGGGTGGCCGGAGACGTAGCAGCCGATGAGTTCTTTCTCCATGTTCAGTTCTTCCATGCGGGGCATGGCTTCAACTTCTTCAAACTTGTAGTCTTCAAACTCCTGTATGCCCGCATCCCCGAAGAGGCTTGCCTGCCCGAACTCGGAACCGGCCCGCTTCTGCTCTTCGTACTTCATGACCGCCTCGTAGTTGGCAAGCAGGGTTGCGCGGTTCTGCCCGAGCCTGTCGAAGGCCCCGGTCTTGATGAGACATTCGAGGACGCGCTTGTTTATCTCCGTTCCGTCCAGACGGTCCATGAAATCCATGAAGGACTTGTAAGGGCCGTTCTTTGTCCGCTCTGCAACGATCATCTCGGCGGACCCCTGTCCCATGCCCTTGATTCCCATGAGGCCGAAGACGATCTTGCCGTCAACGACGTCGAACACCTCGTCCGAACGGTTTACGTCCGGCGGGTCAACTTCGATGCCCATCTTGCGGGCTTCTTCAATGTATTCGGGGAGCTTGTCGGTGGATGTGATCTCGTTGGTCAGGTTTGCCGCCATGAACTCGGCGGGCCGGTTTGCCTTGAGCCATGCCGTCCGGTAGGCGAGGACGGAGTATGCAGCCGCGTGCGACTTGTTGAAGCCGTAGCCTGCGAAGGGAACCATTATGTCAAAAATGTCTTCGGCATGCTGCGCCGTAAAGCCCTGCTTGACGGCGCCTTCTATGAACTCCTTTTTCTTGCCCATGAGGACTTCAGGTTTCTTCTTTCCCATAGCACGGCGCAGCATGTCAGCACCGCCGAGCGAGAAGCCTGCGATTTTCTGGGCGACCTGCATGACCTGCTCCTGATAGACCATGACGCCGTAGGTTTCCTTGAGGATGTTTTCAAGGCAGGGGTCGGGATAGTGGATGGTCTCGGGCTTCCACTTGCCGTCGATGTACTGGGGAATGTAGTCCATGGGGCCGGGCCGGTACAGGGCGTTCAATGCGACGACCTCTTCAAGGCGCCGGGGCTTTGCCTGCCGCAGGATCTTCTGCATGCCAGGGGACTCGAACTGGAAGACTGCGACCGTGTCGCCCCGGCAGAAGAGGTCAAAGGTCTTCTCGTCTGTTTCGCTCACCTGATCGGCGTGGAACTCGGGTTCGCCTTCCTTCCGGTGCTTGTTGATGATGTTTTCGGCATAGCGGATGAGCGAGAGGGTCTTGAGCCCCAGGTAGTCGAACTTGACCAGGCCGCAGGGCTCGATGATGTCCATCGTGTACTGGACGGCGACCTTGCCGGTCTTGGCGTCCTTGAACACTGGTGCCCAGTTGGGCAGGGCAGTCTTGCCAATGACCATGCCCGAGGCGTGCAGGCCCGTGTTGCGGTTCACGTTTTCCAGCTTGAAGCAGAGGCGGAAGAGGTCCTGATAGCGCGGGTCGTCCTTGAAGGGAATGAGCTGCCCGTTGTCGGGGTGCTTCTCGTCCGGCGGGGTAAAAGCGTCCTTGAGCTTTGCCTTGGGGTTGTCGGGGACGCATTTCTTGAGCATGGCGACTTCGTTCAGCGGAATGTCGAGTACGCGGCCGACGTCTGCAATGACCGCCTTGGGCTTCTCCGTACCGAAGGTGACGATGTGGCCTACCTGCGGCAGGCCGTACCAGTCTTCCGTGTGCTTGATTATCTCTTCGCGGAATTCGAAGTCCATGTCAACGTCAAAGTCCGGCATGGATACGCGCTCGGGGTTCAGGAAGCGTTCAAAGATAAGGCTGAAGCGGAAGGGGTCAATGTCAGTAATCGTCATTGCGTAGGCGACGAGGGAGCCTGCACCGGAACCGCGTCCCGGCCCGATGGGTATGTAGTGCTTCGCTTCTTTCTTGCGCTCATCGTACAGGGACTTGGACCAGTTGATGAACTCCCAGACGATGAGGAAGTAGCCTGAGAAGCCCATCGTGAAGATGACGCCCAGCTCGTACATCGCCCGGTCCACGATCATCTTGCAGTCCGCAGGATCCTTAAGCCGGTCGCCGTAGCGCTTGCACAGCCCCTCTTCAACGAGGTGCAGGACGAAGGCATCCTGTGAGACGTACTCTTTGGGTATCTGGTAGACGGGAAGGGTGTCCTTGAGTTCCTGGGTCTTGTACTGGTGTATCGTCAGGTTGCACATCGAGGCGATCTTGAGCGTGTTGTCAACCGCTTCCGGGCAGTCAGGGAAGAGCTGCCGCATCTCCTCCTCGGTCTTCATGTACCACTGGTCCCCCTGAAAGTGCATGCGGTTGGGATCTTTCAGGAGCTTCTTGGTTCCGATGCAGACGAGGACATCCTGTGCTTCCGCGTCGTCCTGCCGGCAGTAGTGGATGTCGTTCGTCACGACGAGGGGTATGTCAAGGTCACGGGCAAGCTTGATGAGCTTTGGGGCGACCGCCTTCTGGTCCTCAAGCCCGTGGTCCTGCAGCTCGATGTAGTAGTGGTCTTTGCCGAACAGGTCCCTGTACTTGCGGGCGGTCTCGTAGGCACGTTCTTCGTCGCCGAAGAGGAGGGCCTTTGGCACCTCGCCCTGTATGCAGGCGGAAAGGCAGATGAGTCCCTCGTTGTAGCGCTGCAGGAGCTCCCAGTCAATGCGGGGCTTGTAGTACATGCCTTCGGTAAAGGCGATTGAAGACAGCCAGCAGAGGTTTCTGTAGCCCGTGTCGTTCATCGCGATGAGGATCAGGTGGTAGTACCAGGAACTCTTGCCGTTGCGGGAGTAGGGGACCTCGTTCTTTTCCGTATGGCTGCCTTCTGCAACGTAGAACTCCTCGCCGCAGATCGGATTGATGCCGTTGGCATGGCAGATGTGCTCAAAGTTCAGCACGCCGAACATGTTGCCGTGGTCGGTCAGGGCGAGGGCCTTCATGTTCAGTTCCTTGGCACGGGCAATCAGGGTGTCGAGCTTGCTCGCCCCGTCCAGAAGCGAGTAGTCCGAGTGGACGTGCAGGTGCACGAACTTGCTTTCGGGTGTCCCTTCCGGTGCGTCGGGGAAAACATGAATGTCTGCCATAGCGGCCCTCCTTTCGGCTGTGCTCAGTTGCCTGAGCTTGTGTTATGCTTCCGTGATTTTCCAGACCCGGTGGATTTTCTGGTTCCGGTAGTCCTCGCTTATCGTGCGCTGACTGATGTCCTCTGCCCTGTAGCGGCTTGCCCCGTCTGCTGCCTTGGGCAGCCTGTCTTCTTCGAACTTAAGGCGGCGGCTGTTCGTGGAAAAGTAAAGGCTTCCTCCTTCGTTCAGGAGGGCGAGGGCATCGGCGACCAGTTCGGGCCAGTTCCGGTTTATGTCGAGTACGGTGTCGGTGTCCTTTGAGTTGCTGAAGGTCGGCGGGTCCAGGATGATGAGGTCAAAGCGGTTTATGCCGTCCTTCGCTTCTTTCTCCGACCTGCGGGCCTTAAGGTATTTGACCGCGTCCTGGCAGATGAAGCTGTACTTGTATTCGTTCTGCGGATTGAACTCATTGAGTTCCAGATTTTTCTTTGCCCAGCTGAGGTAGGTTCTGCTCATGTCTACGCTCGTAATCCGCCGGGCCTTGCCCTCGGCGGCGTAAACCGAAAAACTGCCGGTATAGCAGAAGAGGTTCAGAACGCTCTTGCCGTTGCTCTGCTCCCGTATTTCCCTGCGCAGGAGCCGGTGGTCCAGAAAGAGGCCGGTGTCGATGTAGTCTGTCAGGTTCACCTGGAAAAGCTGCCCCTGCTCCTGCATCGTGCCTTGCACCGTGCAAGGCTCACGCCTCCGGGCGGAACTCTCTGCGCTGGCAGGCGATCCCTGCCGTGAATCCGATCCGCCCCGTTTTTCGTACTGATTCCTGTGCCGCTGGCCTTCGCGCATCTGCATTTTTTTCCGGGTCTTGATGATGACGTGATCCCGCGCTATGCCGACTGCTTCGGAAGCAGCCTGCGCCATCGCATCCAGCCAGATTTCCTCTTCTTCCTCGTCCTTTTCGTAGGGGCGTTCATACAAATAGATGTGCAGCCAGCTGTTCCTGAGCGCGTCGGCAATGTAGGCTGCGGCCTCCGGACCGTTTGCGCTTATTGCGGTTGCTTCCTTTGCAAGGAGGCGTTCAATCTGGAATTTCGTAAAAATCTCTTCGGGGAGCAGGCGGTACAGCTCCACGGCCAGCGGCACCTCGGGGATGTCGCGGTCATAGAGCCGGTAGCAGGTAATGTCATTCTTCCGTGCCCACTTTTTGAGCAGGCGGAAGTTTTTGCTGAGCCTGTTTGCGAATATCTGTGCCTGATAGCTTGTCTTGTTTTCAGGCATTTCTTCCGTGGCAGTTCTTGTACTTCTTGCCGGAACCGCAGGGGCAGGGGTCATTCCGGCCCACTTTGGGCATCGTGCGGATAACCGTAACGCTCTGTCCCTGCCTTCCGCTCTTCATCGCCGAGTTCTGAGCCCGCATCTGGGCGTCACGGGCATTGAATGCGGATGCTACGCCCGCTGGGCCGCCCGTTGGGCCGCCCGCTGCGGGTGCCTGTGACGGCGTATTCGGTCCTGCCATCTGTGAACCAAGCTCGTCATGCCGGGTCGTCATGTTCTGCATGATGGGGCGGTGGACGGGCAGTTCATCTGCGGGGCGGATCTGAATCTTGACCTTAAAGATGCGGCTTGCCACCTGACTCCTGATGTCCGCAAGCAGGCTGTCAAAGGCATTGAAGCCGTCGATCTTGTATTCCGTCAGCGGGTTCTTGCTGCCGTAGGAGCGCAGGTAGACGGCCTCACGCAGGCCGTCCAGGAACTCCAGCTGATCCAGCCATTTGCGGTCAATGAGCTGAATGTACTGGTAGCGGATGAACATGTTGAACTGTTCCTTGCCGACCAGAAGCTCCTTCTGGGTCAGGTCGTCCTGCAGCATTGCGGTAACGCCTTCCACGGTCAGCCGGTCGTAGGGGACAATCTGGCCGAAGTTGTTCTTTATCTTGTCAATGAGGGCGCTGCGGGCGTTGCCCCCCTTCGTATGCCGCTCTTCATACTCGTATTCTTCAAAGAGTTCCTCGACGGTATCCTTTGCATTATTCATGACGCGCTTGTCAAGGTTATCGTCGGCGAGGATTGAATCGCGCTCATCGTAGATGAAGGACCGCTGCTGATTCAGGACGTCGTCGTAGTCCAGCAGGTTCTTGCGGATTTCGAAGTTGCGCTCTTCGACCTTCTTCTGCGCCTTTTCGATTGACTTGTTGAGCCAGGGATGGTTGATCGGCTCTCCCGGCTCCATGCCGACGCGGGACATGATCTTCTTCATCCGTTCGCCGCCGAACAGCCGCATGAGGTCGTCATCCATTGAAATGTAGAACTTACTGCGGCCCGGGTCGCCCTGACGGCCCGAACGTCCGCGCAGCTGGTTGTCAATGCGGCGGGATTCGTGCCGCTCGCTTCCGATGACGTAAAGGCCGCCGAGCTGCTTGACCTCTTCGTAATCCTTGAGCCACTGCTCCTTTTCGATTGCAAGTGCGGCGGCGTACTGCTCTTCGCTTGCCTCTGTGCCTGCCCGCTTCCGTGCCCGCATCTCGGGGTTGCCGCCGAGCTTGATGTCGGTACCGCGGCCTGCCATGTTGGTCGCAACGGTGACGGAGCCTTTTGCACCGGCTTCCGCTATGATCAGTGCCTCACGGGCATGGTTCTTTGCGTTCAAAACCTCGTGGCGGATGCCGTGGCGGGTCAGCAGGGCGGACAGGTGCTCCGATTTTTCAACGGAGACTGTTCCGATCAGGACGGGCTGGCCTTTCTTGTGGCATTCATCGACTTCCCTGACAATTGCGTCCCATTTGTCGGACTCGTTCAGGTAGACCTCATCGTCTTCGTCCTTGCGGGCGACCGGCTTGTTTGTCGGAATCGCTACGACGTCAAGATTGTAAATCTTGTTGAACTCGACCGCTTCTGTTGCCGCCGTTCCGGTCATGCCGGACAGTTTTTCGTACATGCGGAAGTAGTTCTGAAAGGTGATCGTCGCAAGGGTCCTGTTGCGCTGGGCGATGCGGATGTGCTCCTTCGCCTCGATTGCCTGATGAAGTCCGTCGCCGTAGCGCCGCCCTTCAAGGATGCGGCCGGTAAACTCGTCGACAATCTGCACCTGATTGTCCTTGACCACGTAGTCAACGTCGTTGTGGTACAGGACGTGGGCGCGGATCGCCTGGGTAAAGTAGTGGACGAACTCGAAGTTCTGCTCGTCGAAGACCGTCGTGCCGTCCGCAATCAGCTTGTGCTGGTGGAGAATGTCGTCGATTTTGTTCATGCCCTTGTCGGTGAACGAGATGCGCTTGCTCTTTTCGTCTACCTTGTAGTCGCCTTCCAGAGCGGCCCGCTGTTCCGGCAGCATGTCAACCTCATCGGGATAGTCACCGGTCTTGGGGTCCTTTTCCATCTCGGTGAACATGCCGACGTACTTGTCGACTTCATGGTACTTGTAGGTGTCGTCTTCTCCCTGACCGCTGATGATGAGCGGGGTCCTCGCCTCGTCGATGAGGATGGAGTCTATTTCGTCGACGACGCAGAAGTTGAAGCCCCGCTGGACTTTCCGCTTCAAGTCTACCTGCATGTTGTCGCGCAGGTAGTCAAAGCCGAACTCGTTGTTCGTACCGTAGGTTATGTCACAGTCATAGGCGATTTTCCGCTGCTCGTTGTCCATGTTGCCGAGAATGCAGCCGACGCTTTGGCCGAGGAACTTGTAGACCCGTCCCATCCACTTGGAGTCGCGCTCTGCCAGGTAGTCGTTGACGGTGACGACGTGGACACCCTTGCCGGAGAGGGAGTTCAGGTAGACGGCGCAGGTACACATGAGCGTTTTTCCTTCTCCCGTCTTCATTTCCGTTATGCGGCCTGAGTGCAGGACAAGGGAACCCATGATCTGCACGGGGTAGGCACGCTCGCCGAGGACGCGGTAGGCGGCTTCCCGTGCCAGTGCGAATGCTTCCGGCAATATATCATCGAGCGTCTCGCCCTGAGCGAGCCTGTCTTTCAAAAGCTGTGTCTGCCTGGGGAAATCCTCGTCGGCAAAAGCCTGTGCCCAGCTTTCCTTTGCCTCAACCTGGGCGAGGAGGGGCTGCAGTGCCTTAACATCCCGTTCATTCTGGGATCCGAAGAAAAAGGTCAAAATCTTATCGAACATAACATCGAGTACTATATCTTTTTTTTCCATCATTGACAATAAGACTTTGATTCTTTATTCTGGTAATATTATGAAAAATGCAGCCGCTTGCCGCTTCTTCCAGCATCCCTTCCTTTCCGCGGTCCTGAGCCTGCTTGCGGCCCTTTCCTTTTCTGCCTGTGAACGCTCCGGCAAGGTGACGTCCCTCGAAGAAAAGACGATTTTTACCCTCGGCTACGGGAACTTTGAAAATCAGCTGAACATCTTTGACCTGACCACCGTCTCCGACGTGGACACTTCGCTCGTCATGCGGAACGGCTTTTTCTATATCCTGAATGGAGAATCCCGCAAGATAATGGAGATGAACAACTTCGGGGACCTCATCGTCTACTACTATAACCCTGAGTTCAATCCCCGTTCTTCCTATCTGGACCAGAAGTCGAGCAGGGAGACGACGATGAAGGCCGTCGAATACGGTTTCAACGAGCTTTCTGCCATTACGGTCGACTCCTCCCAGAAACTCTATGCGGTCGACACCCTGCCGCTGGACCGGCAGGAACAGGACGAAAAGAAGCAGCTCGTCCTGAGTCAGATCGTCCTCCGCTTTGACGGTAAGGGCAACTTCATCGATTACATCGGTCAGCAGGGGCCGGGAGGCACGCCCTTTCCCTATATCCAGGGCATTTACTCGAATAATGCCAATGAGCTGATTGTCGTCTGCTACCTGTCATCGTCCTATACGGTCTACTGGTTTTCATCCTCGGGATACCTGCTGTACCAGCTGCCGATTGCGAAAGACGGCGTTCCCAACCCGCTCAAGGATGAAGGACTTGATTCCTTTTCTACGATAACGGCAATCATTCCCGACTATACGAGCCGGACCCTCTATCTGGCGGTCGATTACTACAAAAGCTATGTCGATGAGGCCATCCGCCTGCAGTCAGGGGTAGACTACGATTCATCGCGGGTCTATCCGCTTTCCGTGGAAGACGGCCGGTACGGGGAGCCGATAGAGGTTCTGAGTGCCAGCGGGGAACTGACGGACGGTTTTTCGGGTGAACAGTACAGCATTCCCTTTGACTTTCTCGGCGTGACGGAAAGCGGCTGGCTCTTTTTCATTGTCAGTACGGCGAAGGGCTTTGAAATTCAGATGATTCAGGGCGACGGGCAGCGGATTCTGCGGCGGGACCTGGATATTGACCGGACAAAGCTGCTCTATTACAATTTTGACCTGAGCAATTCGGGTATCCTGTCTGCCCTCCTCGTGAAGGATGCCCAGGCAGAAGTTGTCTGGTGGCGGACGGATTCCCTGATTCAGTCGGTCATAAATAATTAGGCCGGTCCTTTCCGGGAGGAGGCGTTGGAATGTATATGGAAAACAATTCGATAGACGGCTATGCCGAAGGCGAAGAGCCGCTTCACTTCTACTACAAGAAGGGGGAGTTCCGCCAGTACTATGACAATGACAAGATGCCCCTCCGTGATCTGGCAGAAGGAAAGGGACTGCCCAAGCGGGGCCTCTTCCGTGTGCTGGTTTCAACGAAGACAAACCGGGCCATCTTTACGGGGATGATCATGTGCTTCGCCCTCGTGCTGGCGCTCAATTTTCTGCGGGGGAGTGCGAACTCGGGGACGGTCGGCGGCATGTACTGTGAACTGACGGCCTTTTCCTTTCAGGAGCAGCTCTTTGCAAGCGTGGAAATACGGCCGTCCTATCTGACAAAGAAGCATCACCGCCCCGGTCCCTACGGGCAGAAGCTGTTTACCGCCGCTTTCAGCGTTACGAACAGTGACGGCGAATTGTCGGAAAAGTCTGAACAGGAATTCCTCTATGATTCTGCGGAAGGGGAGAGCCGTTTTCTGCGGGCGACCTTCGGCGACTACGATGCGGGCAGGGTTTCCTGTACGCTCTCCCTCGGTGGCGAGACGCTCCGCCTGTCTGCTTCCGTGCAGAGGAAATGACCGCTATACAAAAGTTCTTTCGTGCTGTATACTGGAACAACATAGCGTAGCGAATATCAATACGGTATCAATACATAAAGAGAGGTATGGGGAATGGCTCAGTTTTATTTTCTTTCCGTCTTGTTTAATATCCTTGTGGGGCTGATACTGATGTACGGCCGTGAACTTACGGCTGTTTCTTCTGATGCGGGGGAAGATGACGGGAATCTTCCTGCCGTCGATTCCTTTGACACTGCGGAGGAAGGGGATTTCGCCGACAATGACGGTTTCGCCGACTTTGAGGGCGATGCTGACGCTCTGTCCGAATCGTCGGGCAGCACCGGTGCCGGCACAAGTGCCGTTGCTGCAAAGACCTCACTTGAAAATTTCTCGCTCTTCAATAATAAGGCATTCCGGCTGGTGACCGGTGTACTGAGCATGTTTGTCGCAGTCATCAAGCTGCTTTCCCCTATGGACATTCCGTTTATCGGAGATTTTATCCCGGCCTTTGCCGGACTGCTCGGCGGTTTTGCCTTCCTGGTTGAGTATTACGAGGCTTCTTCCGAGGGCAGTTCCCTGAACGAGACGGTTCAGGCGATATTCATTGACTCCCGCAAATATCTCGGCTTAATCTGTCTTGCTGCCGGAGTCCTCCATTTCCTGCTCCCCAAGGTTATTCTCCTCTAGGGTCCTGTCATGCAAAGCGAGTACCGGGGGGGCTCCATCGCCTGCATCGCTGTAAACGGGGGAAAAGTGCTCATTGCCCGCCGGAATCCGACGGGGCAGATGGGGGGCCGCTGGGAGTTTCCCGGCGGCAAGCTCGAGGCGGGTGAACGCGATGAAGATGCCGTTATCCGGGAGTTCCGCGAAGAATTCGGGGTGGATGTCCGGGTCGGCGAAAAGATAGCGGAGGCTTCTTTCGTCCATGACGGAAAGTGTATAGCCCTTCATGCCTACCGGATCTTCGTGCCCCATGACGGCAGTGTGATTCCCTATCGGCTGACCGAGCACAGCGAATACCGCTGGACGGCGATTTCCGAGCTTGAACAGATTCCCTTCGTCGACAGCGACATGAAGCTGTATCCTGCCGTCAGGCAGTATGTTGAGGCATTGCCCGATGAAGCATAGCCGTTTTTTGTGGAAGCTGGTCTTTCTTTTCCTCGGGAGTGTGTTTTTTTTTCCGGCCTGCCAGAAAAAAGTAGAGCAGAGCATCGATTTTGATATCCCCGGCGAAGAACCTCTTGCCTACCTGCCGGGTGTCGAATGGGCCGTCGTTACCGATTCCGTTGCTGCCCTGCGGGAGGATGCCGGGTTTGAGCACAAGGTTTCTCAGCATGCGAGGCGGGGCGACATATTCGTGGTGACCGGCAAGCAGCTGCTCAACGTCAAGGCCGCTGACGGAACGGTCCGTACGGTTGTCTGGTACGGCTTTGATCAGGGCTGGCTCATCGAAGATTCCCTTTCTATCTACGAAAACAGAATGAATGCCCAGAACGCCGCTGAACAGCTTTTAAAGCGCTAGAGTCGGTCAATCAGGAAAGCTGCAGTCCTTCTTTTTTTCTCCCTTCTTTTGCCCTTGTATAAATTTCAGCAATCTTCTATAATTGGCATAATTTCGCTTTTTTCTTTTTTCGGAGGAATCATGACCATAGCTCAAATGATTAGCCAGAGTTCATTGCTGACTTTGCTTGGTATGGGTGTCGTTTTTTCCTTCCTTATCATCATGATTATTTCCATGTATGCACTCCATGCAGTGCTTCATGCTATCGGTGCCGATAAGGAAAGCCCGGACACTTCGAATGCTGCCGGCAGCGCTGCTGTCCCTGCAGCGACAGACACGCAGGCCGTGGTCGCCGCGATTGCCACTGCGATTCATGCGAAGTAGCCCCGGCTGTCAGTAAGGCTGCGGTTTTCTTCACGATAGAGTACACACAACACACAGAAATAATAGAGTATACGAGGTTTTTATGTCTAAGGTTGGTATAACTGAGTTGGTGCTGCGCGATGCCCATCAGTCGCTGCATGCGACCCGTATGACCACGGCGGATATGCTTCCCGCCTGCGGTATGATTGACAAAATCGGCTACTGGGCCGTTGAAGGATGGGGTGGAGCGACCTACGATTCCTGCATCCGCTTCCTGAATGAGGATCCCTGGGAGCGCCTGCGCAAGCTCCATGCCGCCATGCCGAATTCAAAGATTATGATGCTGCTGCGCGCGCAGAACCTGCTCGGCTACCGCCACTATGCGGACGATGTCGTGGAGAAGTTCGTCGAGATTGCTGCGAAGAACGGCATTGACGTGTTCCGCATCTTTGATGCCTGCAACGACCCCCGCAACATGGAGTGCGCTACCAAGGCTGCCAAGAAGACGGGAAAGCACGTCCAGATGGCGATTTCTTACGCCGTTACCCCCTACCACACGATTGAAAAATATGCCGAGCTTGCCAAGACCTATGCGGACTTCGGTGCGGACTCCATCTGCATCAAGGACATGTCCGGCCTGCTCAAGCCCTATGCCGCCTACGACTTGGTGAAGGCAATCAAGGCGAAGGTTGACCTTCCCGTCGAAATCCATACCCATGCGACGACCGGCCTTTCCGTCGCAACCCTGCTCAAGGGAGCCGAGGCCGGTGCGGACTACGTTGACACCGCCATTTCCTCCATGTCCATGGGAACCTCTCATTCGCCCACGGAGACGGTCGTCGAGATGCTCAAGGGAACCGACCTTGACACCCAGCTGGACACGTCCAAGCTGCTCGAGATAGCCGCCTACTTCCGCGAGGTGCGCAAGCACTATTCTTCGCTTGAGTCCTCCTTCCTGGGAGCTGACACCCGCATCCTGCTGTCCCAGGTGCCCGGCGGCATGCTTTCCAACTTGGAAAGCCAGCTCAAGCAGCAGAATGCCGGCGACCGCATGGACGAAGTCCTTGCCGAGCTTCCCAAGGTACACAAGGACGCAGGCTATGTGCCGCTCGTTACGCCGACCAGCCAGATTGTCGGTACCCAGGCCGTCATGAACGTCCTGATGGGCCGCTACAAGACGATGACCCAGGACTTCCGCAACCTTATTACGGGCCGCTTCGGCAAGCTCCCTGCGGATGCGAACCCTGATCTCGTGAAGAAGGCCCTGGAGCAGAACAAGATGGACGCGGTCCTCACCTGCCGCCCCGCCGACAAGATTGAGCCCGAGTGGGACAAGATGGTGGAGGAGTCCAAGAAGAACGGCGGAAACGGATCCGACGAGGATACGCTCACCTATGCGATGTTCCCGAACGTCGCCCCCAAGTTCTTCGCCGAGCGCGCCAAGGGACCGGTCAAGGCAGAGGAAGCCTTTGCCCTCAAGGAGACCCCGAAGGCCGCTTCTTCCGGCTCTGCCAATGGCAGCTACACGGTCACGGTCAACGGAACCGCCTATGCCGTTACGGCGAACGGAAGCAGCATCACGGTCAACGGAACCGCATATAACGTCAACGTCGCCGAGGGAACTGCCGGAGCTGCCGCTCCCGTCGCTACCGGAGGCGCTGAGGTCAAGGCTCCCGTTGCGGGAACCCTGCTGCGCCAGAGCTGCAAGAACGGCGACCATGTGAGCAAGGGACAGACAATCATCGTCCTTGAGTCCATGAAGATGGAGCTTGAGGTCAAGGCTCCCGAGTCAGGCACGGTCTCATACATCGTCGCCCCCGGTTCACAGGTCAAAAACGGCGAGGTCCTTGCCAACATCGGCGGTGTTGTCCAGGCTGCTCCGGTGCCTCAGGCTCCGGTGGCTCCGACTGCCGCCGCCCCTGCTGCAGCTTCTGGAGGGACCATGGTCACCGCGCCTGTCGCAGGAACCTTCCTTCGCACTGCCAAGAACGAGGGCGAGCAGGTGAACAAGGGCGACACCGTCGTCATCATCGAGTCCATGAAGATGGAGCTTGAGATCAAGGCTCCCGCAGCCGGCAAGGTCCACTTCCTCGCCACGGCGGGAACGCAGCTTAAGAACGGCCAGGCCGTTGCACAGATTAACTAAGGAAACGTACCATGCCTCTGAACAGGAAAGCAAATAATACGAAAATAGCCCTTGTCATGCTGGCAATTATGGCGATGGCCTCCGTTATCTCTTTCGGAACGAAGGCCTTTGCTCAGGATTCCGCCGTGGAAGTTGTCCAGGGCGGAACCGGCATGGACAAGATTATCAAGGGGACGGAGAACTGGGGTCACTCCAAGGACATCTCCGTCAGCAAGTTCCTGACGAACATCGGCAAGTCCACGGGAATCTACAAGATGATTCACCAGCAGACGGCTGAAGAAATTGCCCAGGAAAAGGCTGAGGAAGCGGCGAAGGAAGCAGGTGCCCACAACACGTCCGCATTTGCCGAGTCCGCTCCCGGCTGGCAGTACCTGCTGATGATTGCGGTGGGATTCCTCATCGTCTACCTCGGTGCAGCAAAAGGCTTTGAGCCGCTGCTCCTCATTCCGATCGGCTTCGGTACGATACTCGTCAACATTCCCGGCGCAGGGATGGGAAACGCCCCTGACGGTATGCTCCACATCATCTACAGTGCGGGCGTGGGCAACGAGTTCTTCCCCATGCTTATCTTCATGGGAATCGGTGCAATGACGGACTTTGGCCCGCTTATTGCCAACCCCAAGACCGCCATCCTCGGTGGAGCCGCCCAGTTCGGCGTGTTCTTTACCCTCTTCGGCGTGTCCCTGATGAACCTGATTCCCGGAATCGACTACAACATGATGCAGGCCTGTGCCATCGGAATCATCGGCGGAGCGGACGGCCCCACGTCAATCTACGTGTCCGGCAAGCTCGCCCCTGAGCTGATGGCAGTCATCGCCGTTGCTGCCTATTCATATATGGCGCTTGTTCCGATGATTCAGCCGCCGATTATGAAGCTGTTGACGACTAAGAAAGAGCGGCTTATCCACATGGATCAGCTGCGCCCCGTCTCAAAGACTGAGCGCATCCTCTTCCCCATGCTGCTCCTTGTGCTGACGATTCTCCTCCTGCCTCCGGCGGCCCCGCTCATCGGCATGCTCGCCTTCGGCAACTTCGTCCACGAGGTCGGCTGCGTCCAGCGCCTTTCCAAGACGATGGAGAACGAGCTGATGAACATCGTGTCCATCCTGCTCTCTCTCGGAGTCGGAAGCCAGATGACTCCCGAGAAGATCATCAACGCGAACTCCTTGGGAATCATCCTGCTGGGACTGGTCGCTTTCGCGGTCGCGACTTCTGCCGGTCTCCTCATGGCAAAGCTGATGAACGTGTTCCTGCCCAAGGGCAAGAAGATTAACCCGCTCATCGGTTCTGCCGGTGTTTCCGCTGTTCCTATGGCGGCCCGCGTTGCCAACAAGGTCGGACAGGAATTTGATCCGTCCAACTTCCTTCTGATGAATGCGATGGGTCCGAACGTTTCCGGCGTTATCGGTACCGCGATTGCCGCTGGTGTCTTCATCGCCACCTACGGCAGCTGAGTTTGACATAAGGTTGTGAAAGGGCAGGGCCGGGTCTTAGAATCCAGCCTTGCCCATTTTTATTAATGCATGATGAAAACCGTAATACTGTACAGCATAACCGAGTCCTACCGGGTCAAACTCGCCGTCGCCCTCAAGAGCTTTCTTGAGGCCCACAAGGACTGCGGCAGGGATGTGGACATAATCATCCAGTCTGCGGACATAAGCGATGACACAAGAAAACGACTTTCCGGCATGGTCGCATCCTTTCCCGGCTTCTCCTTGAAATTCCAGAACGGCAACGAGCTGGTCGCCCGGCTCAAGGCCAAGGGCTTCCTGGAATACCGGGGCAACTACTCCTGCTACAAGTTCTTTGACCTGGACAACGTGCTTGCTGAATATCCCGATGATACGGTCTGCCTTATCTGCGATGCGGACACTTACGTGCAGGGGAGCGTGCTCGGGGCTGTGGACGCGCTGCTTGAGTCCGGCAAGATTCTGGCGATGGTGCGCGAGCCATTCCGCTCGTATTCACTGCTTGCCCGGGAACGCTTCGCGGACTGGAACACGGGCTTTGTCGCAATCAACGTCGGGCTCTGGCGGAAGCAGGGGGTGGAAAAGCTTTTGTACGAGGCACTGGATGCCGTCAAGGCTCAGGAAGGCGGCCGCATCCGCATTACCGGTGACCAGGCCCTGATGACCATGCTCTGCTACAAGCACATCGATTTTGTCCTGACCCTGCCCCCGAAATACAACTTCCTGCCCGCCCTGCATCTGTATGATTACGACCTGTTCTGCAGGCTGTTTGGGGTGAACAATGTCTATGAACGCGAAGCGTACGAGCAGTCGCGGAAAGCTCCCTCGTTTATCCATCTGATAGGCGGCAATACGTTCATCCCGCCCTGGCACCGGCACGGCACTGCCCCCTACAGGAGGCTCTGGCTTGACTGCCTGCATTCCACGCCTTTCGCGGACGACTGGCAGGAGGAGGCAACGCCTATTGCTTCCTACCTGATGTATCTGCTTGTCCGCCTGGCATATAAGATTCTACCGGCGGGATTGTATGCTTCCCTCTACAAGAAGGCGGCTCATATATAGCATGAATAATATAGCATGAATAAAAAAACTCCCCGGGCGGGGAGTTTTTTTGTCCAGATACGCTCTTACGCTTCCTTTTCCGTGCAGACGATGTGCAGCTCCTTGAGCTGGGCTTCGTCCACTTCTGACGGGCACTCGTCCATCGGGGAGAGGGCGACGTTGTTCTTGGGGAAGGCGATGACCTCGTGGATTGACTCCTCGTGGCACATCAGCATGACCAGGCGGTCAAGTCCCGGGGCGATGCCGCCGTGGGGCGGGGCGCCGAACTTGAATGCCTGCACGAGGAATCCGAACGCCTTCTGTGCCCGCTCCTGGCTGTAGCCGACGATCTTGAAGACCCGCTGCTGCAAGTCGGGGTCGTTGATCCTCATGCTGCCCGAAGCAAGCTCGTAGCCGTTCAGGACCAGGTCGTAGAGGTCTCCCTTGACGGAACCCGGGTCGCTTTCCAGCGTGGGCCAGTACTTCTTCTGGGGCAGGGTGAACATGTGGTGCTCGGTTTCCCACTTGTTCTCGTCCTCGTTCCAGGCGAAGTAGGGGAAGTCGATGATCCAGACAAAGTGGAACTCGTCCTTGGGGTCATACAGGTTCAGGTCCTTGCCCAGTTGCTTGCGGACGGCCCCGAGGGCCGTACAGGCGACCTGCCACTTCTCGTCGGAAACGAAGAGCAGGAGGTCGTTCTTCTCTGCGGACAGCTTCTCGCAGATTTCCGCCTCGTGCCCGGCAAAGAATTTGGAGATGCCGCCCTCAAACTTGCCTTCGGCATCGACCTTCATCCAGGCAAGGCCCTTTGCCTTGTAGGTCTTGGCGACTGCTTCAAGCTCTTCCACCTTCTTGCGGCTGTACTTGTCGGCAACGTTCTTGACGACGAGGGCCTTGTGGCCGCTCCGTTTGTGCCGCTCAATGTCCTTGCCTGCGGCCGCAGCCCCTGCCTTGAAGGCGTTGAAGTCCGACAGGCCTGCCATGAAGGCCGCGTCCTGCATCTTGAGGCCAAAGCGGAGGTCAGGCTTGTCGGTTCCGTAGAAGTCGAAAGCGTCATCCCAGCTCAGGCGGTCAAAGTGAGCGGGCAGGGTGTAGCCCATCGTCTTCTGGAAGATGTGGCCCATCATGCCCTCCGTCACCTCCAGGACCTCCTCGCGGTTGGTGAAGGACAGCTCCATGTCTATCTGGGTGAACTCAGGCTGCCGGTCGCCGCGAGCGTCCTCGTCGCGGTAGCAGCGGGCAATCTGGAAGTACTTGTCGAATCCCGAGACCATCAAAAGCTGCTTGTAGAGCTGGGGACTCTGGGGCAGGGAGTAGAACTTGCCGGGGTGGACGCGGGAAGGAACCAGATAGTCCCTCGCGCCTTCCGGGGTAGACTTGATGAAAGTCGGGGTCTCTATCTCAAGGAATCCTTTGCCCGTCAGATACTCGCGCGTTGCGAATGCGACCTGGGAGCGCAGGATGATGTTGTGCTGCATCGGGGCGCGGCGCAGGTCCAGGTAGCGGTACTTGAGGCGGAGGTCTTCGTTGGGAAGGACTATCGTACCGTCCTTCTGACGTACCTCGTCAATTGCAAAGGGGAGGGCATCGCTTTTGGTGAAAATCTCAATCTCTTCTGCCTCGACCTCAATTTCGCCGGTCGCCATATCGGGGTTAATGTCCTTCTGCTGGCGGGCAGCAACGCTTCCTGCCACTGCAATGCAGTACTCGCTCTTGAGCGAGGCCGCAGTCTCCTTAACGGCGGGCGGGGCCTTGTCGCCCACAACGACCTGCGTTATTCCGTAGCGGTCACGGAGCAGTATGAAAGTCAAGCCGCCGAGTTCCCTCGTGCGGTGAACCCAGCCGTTCAATACAACCTTTTTACCGACATCTGCGGCCTTCAAATCGCCGCATGTCACCGTTCTCTTAGCGTTTTCCATGGTGGCACTATGATAGTGCAAAAACAGATTTTGTGCTATACTAGCCGCATGAAGATTATCTTTACGGACATAGACGGAACCTTCCTTGACTTCGGCGGCTACATCCCCCCGTCCGCCGTGGAAGCGGTACACCGGGCCCGGGCGAAGGGAAACAGGGTCTTCGTCAATACCGGCCGGCCCAAGGCGGAGATAACGCCGAACATCAGTAGCGTCGGCTTTGACGGCTACATCTGCTCGAACGGGATGTATATCGAGGAAGCCGGCAAGCAGCTGCACTATGAGTGCATGGATGCCGCGCTGGTCCGCGAGGTCTGCGGCTGGATGGACCGCTTTGCAATCGGCTATTTCCTTGAAGGGCAGGAAGCCGTCTATACGAATCCCTTTTTTCTGGACGAGACGGCCCGGGGCCTGGGGCAGGCGGCGGCGGATGCGCTGGAACGCTCCTTTCCCGGCCTGTTCCGGGTGTGTCCGCTCGTCTACGACGGAATTGCGAAGATAAACCTGGTCAACCGGGACGGCAAGTACGAGGAACTGAAGCAGCGTTTCGGTGACCGCCTGCAGATTGCCGGCTGGACGCGGACGGGCAGGCCCGACGAGATGGCCGAGATTACGAAGCTCGGGGCAAGCAAGGCAAAGGGCTGCCGCTTCATGCTGGAACGCTACGGCCTGACCGTGGCGGACAGCTATGCCTTCGGAGATACGGGCGGGGATGCGGACATGCTGCGCTACTGCGGAACCGGGGTCGCGATGGGCAACGGCACGGACGAGGCCAAGGCCGCCGCCGACTATGTAACCGGCACGGTCCGCGAGGACGGGCTTATCCGGGCATTCGAGAAATTCGGCCTTGTATGACGGCGGCGTATAAGGCCTATACGGCTTATAAAACTGAGCTTTTTCGGGTCTGCATCCTGTTTTTTGTTGAAGAAACAGGATTTGCTATGGTATAATGGGAGCAGCCAAAACGTCTGGAGGTTATTTTGAAAGAGAAAAAGATTTCGCTGTCAACGAAGATTTTCATCGCACTGGTGCTCGCAATCATTGTGGGAATTGCCTTTACGTCCCATGCGGCAATCGCGGTGAAGTACATCAAGCCCTTTGGTACGATATTCCTTAATCTCATAAAATGGATTGTCTGCCCCCTTGTGTTCTTCTCGATTATGGCGGGCGTCATTTCAATGAAGGACATCAGGCGGATCGGTTCCGTCGGCGTGAAGACCGTCGTGTACTACCTGTGTACCACGGCCTTTGCAATCACGATCGGCCTGTGCTTTGCCAGCCTGTTCAAGAACTTTTTCCCGGTGCTTCAGACTTCCGACCTGTCCTATACGGCAGCATCAAAAGTAAGCTTCATGGATACGCTTGTCGGCCTCTTCCCGTCCAATTTCATCAAGCCCTTTACGGATGCAAACATGCTGCAGATTATCATCGCTTCGCTGATAATCGGCTTTGCCCTGCTCATGATCAGCAACGGCAAGACGGACAAGGACCTGCTTGATTTTTCTGCCGTAGAAACGCTGAATGACATCTTCCTGAAAGTGATGGAAATGATCGTATCCCTTTCTCCCATCGGTGTCTTCTGCCTGCTCTGCCCCGTCGTTGCGGAAAATGGACCGGCAGTATTGGGTTCGCTGGCTAAGGTCCTGCTGGTTGCCTATATTGCCTATGTGTGCCACATGCTGCTCGTGTATTCGCTTTCGGTCAAGTTTGCGGCGAATCTCAACCCCGTCAAGTTCTTTAAGGGCATGTCGCCCGCAATGATATTTGCCTTTTCATCGGCTTCTTCCGTCGGAACCCTTCCGATCAACAAGGACTGTGCCGAAAAGCTCGGTGCGGACCGGGACATCACTTCCTTCGTCCTGCCGCTCGGTGCAACGATAAACATGGACGGTACGGCAATCTATCAGGGTGTCTGCTCCATATTCATCGCGTCCTGCTTCGGCATTTCGCTCACCTTCCCGCAGCTGCTCATGATTATCTTGACGGCAACGCTTGCGTCAATCGGAACGGCGGGAGTTCCCGGTGCCGGTATGGTCATGCTGGCGATGGTCCTGCAGGCGGTCGGTCTTCCCGTCGAAGGCATTGCGCTCGTTGCGGGTGTTGACCGTATTTTTGATATGGGCCGGACAGTCGTAAACATCACGGGCGATGCATCCTGCGCCGTCGTCGTTTCTGCGATGGAAAAACGCCGGCTTGCAAAAAAAGCCGCAAAGGCATAAGCAGCCTGTTTCTGGTTATGGAAGGGAAAAAGAAAATCCGCATAGTCTTCGCCGGCGGCGGTACCGGCGGTCATATTTATCCCGGTATTGCGGTCGCAGATGAACTGAAGCGTCTCGCCGCTGACCGGGGACTTGCGCTTGATGTCTGCTGGATCGGAAACAGTGCGGGAATGGACAGGGATATCGTTGCAAAGAACCTTGTCAGCTGCGGCGGTTCCATTTCGGAATTCTACGGCATTCCTTCGGGCAAGCTCCGCCGCTATTTTTCCGTTCAGAATTTTCTGGATCTGTTTAAGATTGTGGCGGGCTTTTTCAAGTCCCTCGTTCTGCTGGCACGCCTCAGGCCGGACTGCCTCTTTTCGAAGGGCGGTTTCGTAAGCGTTCCGCCCTGCCTGAGCGCCCGGATCCTGCACATTCCCTTTTATACGCACGAATGCGATTTTACGCCCGGACTGGCAACCCGGCTCAATGCAAGGGGGGCGGCAAAAATCCTCCTGTCATACGCGGAGACGGCCTCCTGTTTTAAGGGACTGCCAGACGGAAAGTGTTGCGTCACGGGAAATCCGGTCCGTCCGGTTTTCTACGCCGGGGACGGAGATGCAGGCGCCGGAGCGGAGGCCGGGCGCCTTTTCCTCGGCATCGGGCCGGGGCCGCACAAGCCCATTCTCCTTGTCCTGGGCGGCAGCCTTGGCGCAAAGCAGGTCAATGAGCTGGTCCTGGAAAACCTTGACTGGCTGACGGAACGCTTTATCGTCGTTCATCAGACGGGCCGGGCATTTGCAGAAGAGCATCCCGAGCTGATGCAGGGGAGGGACGGCTACCGTCCCTATCCTTTCATCTATGCAGAAATGCCTTCCGTCATACAGGCTGCCGATATTGTCCTTTCCCGTTCCGGGGCAAATTCAATCTGGGAGTGCGCCGTGTGCCGCAAGCCCATGCTCCTTGTTCCGCTTTCGGGGAGCGGTACCCGGGGAGATCAGGTGGACAATGCCCGGTATTTTGAACGGGCGGGGGCTGCCCTCGTGCTTGCGGGGGCAGATGCCGATGCATTTCACCTGCGGGAGGCCCTGGAAAGCCTGCTTGATGCGGACCGGCGTACCAAGATGTCGGAGGCTGCCGGAAAAATCTGCGGCGATTCCCGGCCGGCACGGACGATAGCACAAATCATTTTGGATGGAGTATACGGAGGAGCAGATGGCACAACTGCCGGTAATTGATCTTGTTTTTTTTGTTGTGGTTGCGGCGTTTGCAATAATCGCCTGCTTCAAGGGCTTTGTCGACGAGCTCTTTGACCGGGGGGCACCGCTTATTGCGGTCTGGTTTGCGATATTCGGCTATAAGGTCCTTGCCGTAAAGCTTTTGCCCTATGTGCATTTTCCGATTCTTGCGAACATATTCGGCTTCCTTCTGGTATTCATCCTCGTATTCCTCATTATCAAAGTCATCCAGCAGGTTGTCGGCAAGCTGTTTGAAGGGAAAATCCTCGGTCAGCTCAACCGCCTGCTCGGCTTTGCGTTCGGCATCGTGGAAGGGCTTGCCATCGTTGCCATCGTGCTGATAATCCTGACGATGCAGCCCTGGTTTGATGTGAAGCCCCTCCTTACCGGCAGCATCTTTTACCGGATGTTCCAGATGTTCCTTGCTGTCCTTCCGAGCCAGCAGGGGGCGGCCCCCGTTCCCTCGGCTCTGATGCTTTCCCTTTCCGGCAGGATGCGTAATGTTTGACAATATCCTCTACCAGAGCGCGTCAAAGCTGCTTGAAAGCGATATACGGGGTGCCGGCCTGCCGCCCTCCCTCCTCTTTGCCGGTCCTGCGGCATCGGGCAAGCTTTCTGCGGCCCTGGAAACTGCCCGCATCCTTTCCTGCCGGGCGGAAGGCGAGCGGGGAAGCTGGCGCTGTAGCTGCCCTTCCTGTCTCCAGCACAAGGCGCTCGTGAGCCAGAACACCCTCATCGCCGGACCGGGGGACCGGACGCTGGAAATCCGGGCGGCAAAGGCGACGCTGCTTGCACAGAATGCAATGAACTCATCGCATCTGGAAGCCGCCCGCTACCTCTACCTGCGGGCAGTCCGCAAGCTTACCCTGCGGTTCAGTCCCATCCTCTGGGAAGGCGACGACAAGGCTTCCAAGGCGGCTCCGCTCCTCCTTTCCATCAATGAGGCACTGGAAAACCTGACGCCGGGGCGGACCGTTCCCGATGCGGACGAACTGCAGAAGCTGCTTGATGCGGTGGAAAAGGACTGCGAGAAACTGGAGTCTTCGTTCCTGTATGATTCCATTCCCGTCTCCCAGATACGCAACTTTTCGTCGTGGGCGCACCTGAAGGGTGTGGAAGGAAAGAAGGTCCTCATCCTTGAGAATGCCGACCGGATGGCGGACAGTGCCCGGAATGCCCTGCTCAAGATTCTGGAAGAACCGCCTGAAAATGTTGTCTTTATCCTGACGACGCAGAAGCGCAACGCAATGCTCCCGACGATACTGAGCCGGGTCAGGACCTATATGTTCTTTGAACGGTCCGCACCGCAGCAGGAGGAAGTCATACGGCGCATATTCCATTATGATCCCAGCCTGACCCATGCCGCAATGCCGGAAGGAATCAATGCGTTCCTGCAGTCCTATCTTGATATCAAGCCGGCCCTCGTCACGGCTGCCGCCGCATCGTATTTTGCTGAAATCGCGCAGGGGCACTTCCCCGATATCGCCGCAGTGCTTGCTTCCTGCGCTTCGTTCAGGCCTCGCGTGTTGCTGACGATTTTCCTGCAGGGCATCATAGAGGCTCAGGCACATTTCCTCAGGAGCCCGGAGGGGGCAGCCTGTTCCGGTAAAATCCTTGAGCAGCTGCGGACCGTCTCGGACAACGTCTCCATATTCAATCAGGGGCCGCAGGCCGCCCTAGAACAGCTGGCACGCAACCTCATGCAGATAGACCATGAGAGCGGCGGCGTCCTGCGCCGCCTTGCGGGAAGTGCAGGACCTGCGGGGACGCCCGGCTCGGAGGCGTCCTAACTGAGCTTCATGCCGCTTATGGTGACGAATGCGACCCTGTTCCCCAGTTCGTCCGTCACGTTGATGCCGTACAGGCAGGTCGTGCGGCCGTCCTTTATCAGCTGTGACTCTGCGGTAAGGCTGCTGCCCTTTGCCCTGCCGATGAAATTGATCTGGCTCGTGACGGATACCGTCTGCGGCTGCCTGAAATTCGAGGCGACTGCGAAGGTATAGTCGGCAAGCGTAAAGATTGCCCCGCCCATGACGCCCCCGTAGGCGTTCTGGTGGTCCCGCGTAATGGTAAGCGAACATCTGGCATAGTGGTCGCCTACTTCCGTAATGATTATGCCCGTTGCTTTTGTTGCAAAGAAATCCTTGCTGAAGAATTCCTGTGCCTCTTCCAAATCCGTCATGCCTCCAGTATACAGGATATTCCCGCTTTCTGGAAGCTACAGGCAGCCTGCGTCCGGGCGTGTGCTGCTTCCCTGTACACGTTGTCTTTTCCGCGCTATACTTTATGCCGTTATGGCAGACGGAAAGGAAGATTTGCAGGAAAAGAACAGGGACAGGCAGGTCCCCCTGCCCGGCAATGCGCACCGTTATGCAGCATGGACCCGCTTTCAGGGGCGGGAGGATGCAGAGATGCTGCAGGAAAAATCGGCCGGCTGGTCCAGCCGCAGGGACAGCCGCGGTGACTATGATGATCAGGATGAGTGACGGGGAGGAGCAGGCATGAGCGAGTTTGTCAGGAAGGTGTCGCAGAAGCTTTCCAAGCTGTCTCCGGAACAGCTGGAGCGGGTCATAGAGTCCATGAACGGGGAGAACAGGACCCTCAATTCCACGCTCGAAAGCCTTGCAACCGGTCTGGTGATTGTTGACGGGGACTACCGCTACCGGAAATCCAATAAGGCTGCCGAAAGGCTCATTCCCTTCAAGAAACGGCTTTCCGGTGACAAGATCGGTGAGTTCCGCCTGTGGGAACTGGTTGACGACGAATACATCAGTGCATTCCTGCGGAACTGTGCGACGGAACAGAAGACGAACGTGAGCGAGGAGTTTTCGCTTTCTGCCGGAGACAAGACCCGTTTTATTACGATGAAGATACTCCCCCTCGTGGAAAAGCAGGCGAACGAGGAAGGAAATGCCTTTGACACGACCATCGCCGGATCGGTCATAACCGTGGAGGACATCACCGAGCGTACCCAGCAGGAAGTCATGCTGCACCGCATGGAAAGCCTTGCCGGTCTGACCAACCTTGCCGCTTCCGTCGCGCACGAGATAAAGAATCCCCTCGGGGCAATCAGCATTCACATCCAGCTTCTGCAGAAGGCGGTCAGAAAATCCCGGGAGGGGGACGGGCTGCTTCCCAAAGAGAAGTTCATGGAGGACTACCTTGCCGTCATAAACGAGGAGATAGACAACCTGAACAAGATCGTCGTCGATTTCCTCTTTGCCGTCCGCCCCCTGCAGGTGAACATGAGCCTGAGCGATCCGGACGTGCTGATCGAAAAAATCGCAGGTTTCTTCACGCCGGAATTCGAGTCAAAGGGAGTCGGCGTCGTGCTGCGCCTGTGCAAGGCCTCGCCCCGCCTTTTGATTGACGAGAAGCTGTTCCGCGAGCTGGTCATAAACCTTGCCCAGAACGCCCTCGCCGCAATCGAGGAACGCTTTGCCGCAGTTCCTGTTGACTCAGACGCCGGGTCCGGTGAGACGGAAGAGACGGGGACGCTTCTGATCGAGTCCTGCGTCAAGGACGGGAAGTATATCCTGAACATAGCGGACAACGGGGCGGGAATGGATGACAAGACTGCCTCCAAGATATTCGAGCCCTACTATACGACCAAGGCGACCGGCACCGGTCTGGGCCTGACGATGGTCTACAAGATAGTCAAGGAGTTCAAGGGGGATATCGATGTGAAGTCCGTCAAGGATCACGGGACGGTATTCACGATAAGCCTGCCGGTCCCGCAGAAAAATACGATGCTGCTTGAGGACAAGGGAAGCGGGCAGCGGCTTCTGGGCGATGCCGACAACGAGAGAACAATTATATAACAGTAAGGGAGGCGTATATATGAAAAAACACCTGTGCTTTTTACTGCTCCTGCTTGTGACGGGGCTTTCTTTCGCGGACGGCGGGAATAAGAAGTTGTATGTTAAGTTTGTAAACTCGAGGATTGATACTTACGAGATTGAACAGAAAAAAGCTTCTGCTATAGTTGAATCTGCTTTTGCGGGTATTCAGGATTATCTTGCAGAGAGCGGTTATGAATTGATTGATTATACGAAGCTTTCGTTTGATGAACGTATAGCCGATGGGGCTCCTCTGACTGACAGGGATAGCTGTTATCCGTTTTTTTCCTTCAATCCGAGGCTTTCTGTTATACATAATGAGTTAGTCATTAGTGTAACGATTGATCTCTCTAAAAACCCGCAATTCGCAATGTCAGATAGCAGTAGAAGCCTTTCATGCAAGCTGGACCGGCTGACCAGTGCTTCAGAAACGGAAAAACTCATCGTAGAATTTG
>CAMJZA010000010.1 GCA_946410085.1 uncultured Treponema sp.
GCCATGTCGTAGCCGTCCTTGATGCTCTTCGCCTTGCCTGTCAGGTAGAGCAGTGCGCCCGAGTTGAGTCCGACCGCATAGCGGAGGGTCTTGCGTCCCTTTCCGTCGAGCAGTTCCATCGCAATTTTTGCGTTCTCCTCGCCGATGCCGCCGGAAAGCTCTTCCTCCCGTGCGTCGGTGATGCCGTAGTCGGCAGGGTTGATGGTATAGCGGTATTCCTTCCCGTCCTTGTTTATCTGGAAGACTTTGGTCGGTGCGCAGGGGGAAATCTCGTCAAGCCCGTCGTCACTTGCAATGACCATGACCCGCTTGATGCCGAGGTTCTTGGCTGCATGGGCGTATGTTTCGAGCAGCTCGGGACTGTAGACGCCCAGAACCGCATACTTTGCTTCGGCTGGGTTCAGCAGGGGGCCGAGCAGGTTCATGACGGTCTTGATGCCCAGCGCCTTGCGGACGGGAGCTGCGAAACGCATGGCGGGGTGATAGACGGGGGCCATAAGGAATGCGAATCCCGTCCGGGCGATCATTTTTTCCGTGTTGCACGGCTTGTTGTCGATCTTGATGTTGAGTGCTTCAAAGAAATCCGCCGCACCGGACTTGCTGGAGACTGCCCGGTTGCCGTGCTTGGCAACCGTCTGTCCGCAGGAAGCAACAATGATGGAACTGAGGGAGGATATGTTGAAGCTGCCCTTGCAGTCCCCGCCCGTACCGACTATCTCTGCAATGGACTCGGAGTCCACGTGGAGCGGGGTTTTCTTTTTCAGGAGGACTTCGGCACATCCGGCCAGCTCGTCTGCGCTGATGCCGTTTCCTGCCATTGCAGTCAGCATGGATGCCGTGATGCGTTCGTCTATGTCTCCGTCCGTCAGGTTGTCCATAAAGAGGGCTGCCTGTTCCCGGCTCAGGTGCTTTTTTTCAAAGAGCAGCTGGTTCAGGTATGCGGAGGCCGGGAATTTTTCCCGCCGGTAGTTCAGGAAGGACTTGAAAATCTCGTCTCCCTGCTGGCTTGCAATGGACTCGGGGTGGAACTGGACGCCTTCGATGAGCATGGACTTGTGGCGGACTCCCATGATGTCGCCGTCACGTGAGCGAGCCGTTACCTCAAAATCCCTGCTGAGCGTGCTGCCATCTATTGCCAGCGAGTGGTAGCGGGTGAACGATGCCTTGAGCCCGATTGTCCTGAACAGTCCCTTTCCGTCAAGGTCCAGTTCTTCCACAACGCCGTGGCAGATGCGTTTTGCCTGGATGATTCTGGCGCCGAAAGCTTCTCCGATCGCCTGATGGCCCAGGCAGATGCCGAGAATCGGGATTTTTCCCGCAAAGTGCCTTATTGCTTCTACGCTTATTCCTGCGTCGGCCGGTGTTCCCGGTCCGGGGCTTATGACCAGACGGCCCGGCTGCAGGGACTCAAGTTCTTCTACCGTCACTTCCTTTGAGCGGACGACCTTTACCTCGTCCCCGGAGAGCCGCTGCAGGGCCTGCACCACGTTGTAGGTGAAGCTGTCGTAGTTGTCTATTACCAGTATCATAGTGTATTCTCCTTTCCTTCTGTCCTCATTTTTTTCCTTCCAGAACTGCCTTGAGTGCGCCGAGTTTTTCGTTCGTCTCTTCCCATTCACGGTCGGGATTGGAGTCGTAGACGATGCCGCCGCCTGCCTGCAGGGTCCAGGTGCTGCCCTGCTTGAGGGCACAGCGGATGCCGATGCAGAAGTCCAGGTCCCCCGTTGTCTGCAGGTAGCCGATTGCTCCGGCATAGAAGCGCCGCTTTATATGCTCCAGGCGGCTCAGGATTTCAATCGCACTGATTTTCGGCGAGCCGGAGACCGTTCCTGCCGGAAATGCCGAACGCAGGACCTGAATCTGCTTTATGCCCGCTTTCACCTTGCCCTGCACGTCGCTGACCAGGTGCATGACGTGGCTGAAGAATTCGCAGTCCATGAAGCGCGTTACTTCTACGCTGCCGCTTTCGCACACCCTGCCCAGGTCGTTGCGGGCAAGGTCAACGAGCATCAGGTGCTCCTGCCGTTCCTTGTTGTCGGCGAGCAGTTCCGCCTTGAGGGCATCGTCTTCGAGCGCATCCTTGCCCCGCCGCCGTGTTCCCGCGATGGGGCGGATTGCGGCAATGCCCTCCCGGACGCGCACGAGGCTTTCCGGCGAAGAGCCGATGAGCTGCCTGTCACCGAAGTCCAGGTAGACGAGGTAGGGGGAGGGGTTGAGTGAGCGCAGGCGGCGGTATATTTCCAGTGCCGACGATTCGCATTCCAGCTGCAGGCGGCGGCTGGGAACCGCCTGAAAGATGTCGCCTGCGACGATGTGCTTCTTGAGCTCAACGACCTTGTGCTTGTACTCTTTTTCGGACAGGGCCAGGTCGGTCAGCGTCCGGCAGGGCTTTGCTTCTTCCGGCGGGGCAAGATAGCTGAAGTCCAGATCGTTGAGCCGTTGTTTCAGGTCGTCGACGGTTTTCTGCAGGTCAATCTGGTGTTCGGTATAGTTGAAGGCAAAGATGTGCATCGTCTCGGTAAAGTGGTCAAAAACAATGTACAGGTGGCCCACGATGAACTCGCTTTCGGGGATTTTCAGTTCATCGGTCTGGGGGGCGAGCTGAATCGTGTCGCAGCGGGCACAGAACTCGTAGCTCAGGTAGCCGACGCCGCTTGCCGGGACGGGAATCCCCTGCACGGGCAGTTTGTTTTCTCCGGCGACATACAGGAGCGCATCGAGGATATCTTCCTTGTGCGGAATTTTGCTTCCGGGGGAGATTGTTTCTATTGTCGCACCGGAACTGCTTGCGGTTTTCTCCGTGAAGGGAACCCGGCGGCCGTCGATGATGAAGGCGATGCCCTCATCATCCTGCAGGATGTGGAAGGCTTCTTCGGCCATGATGATTGAATAGCGCTCCTTGCCCAGGTTGAATCTTGCACTTTCAAGAATGGCCTTTGCTCCTATTTTCCTCGCGAGCAGATAGGGCGTATAGCGGTCACTCGGCAGTTTCATGTATATGGTGTCGGTTCTCTGTATCATTGTGCTCATTTCCTCCTGTTGAAGCAGAGACGACCTGCGTGATGCGGTCTTTGTTACTTCTTACAGAAACCAGTATACAGTGAAGCACTGCTACTGTCAAGAGTATCGATGTAAAAAAGCTGTACGCAGTTCCAAAAGACTGGACAGACTGCGGAACAGGCACAGGGCTCAAGGTATCTTGATATAAATCTTGATATAAAATATTGTTTTTCCCCCCGTCTGAAACCAGGCTTTCGGCTATCTGCTTGACAGTTTCCCGGAAAAGCCCTATACTCAAATCAGCTTGTAAATAAGCTGATAAACTCTCTCCGATTGCCCGAAAGGGCAGGGCGGTCTTGGGATGTAAGTCTCGAGACCGCCTTTGTTTTTTGTCCTGTCCGAAGCATCCGGCGTGCCGCTTTCCTTCGCCAGTTTCCGTCTCCTTGAAAAAGAAGCCTTAGTCTGCTATACTCATTTCATGGCTGCGCTAAGCGAATCACTGAAGCTTCTTGTTGTTATTCCTACCTATAATGAGATTGAAAATATCCGGGACATTATTCCTGCCGTGCTG
Organism: uncultured Treponema sp.; assembly: GCA_946410085.1. GTDB lineage: Bacteria > Spirochaetota > Spirochaetia > Treponematales > Treponemataceae > Treponema_D. The sequence continues at coordinate 3,572 of CAMJZA010000010.1, forward strand.
GCGGTGATACCGCAGGATGCTGCCGTTCTTGTTGCGGATGACGCTTCCCCGGACGGTACGGGAGCAGCCGTGCGGGAACTGATGAACGAATTTTCCGGCAGGCTGTATCTCAAGGAAGGGCAGGGAAAGCAGGGGCTTGCCACTGCCTATATCTCGTCTTTTAAGTGGGCTATGAATCCTGCGAATGTCGATGGAAAAGAATTCACCGCCTTTCTTGAGATGGACGCAGATTTTTCCCATAAGCCGGAGTATATTCCGCACATGCTGGAAGCCCTTGCCTCCTGTGATGTCGTCATCGGAAGCCGGAATATCAGGGGCGGGGCGGTTGAAGGCTGGTCAGCCCTGCGGAACTGCATATCAAAGGGCGGTTCCCTCTATTCCCGCCTGGTTCTGGCATGTCCGGTAAAGGACCTGACGGGAGGCTTTAACCTCTGGCGCAAAACGGCACTGGAGCGGATAGGGCTTGATTCCATAATCTCCCGGGGCTACGCATTCCAGATCGAGATGAAGTACCGGGCGTACAGGGCCGGCTGTTCCATCAAGGAAATCCCCATCGTTTTCCCTGACCGTAAGCGCGGTCAGTCAAAGATGAGCGGGGGAATCTTTACCGAAGCACTGAAAGCTGTCTGGAAGATACGGAAGGATTGCCGGACTGCCGGTAAAACCGGGACTGCTGCGGGAGTTACCGCCCGGTGAAAAAGTTTGTCCTGCTGCACCTGACTTTTCTGGAATATGCCGTTGCGTCGATTTTCATGAAGAAGGCGGCCCTGTTCGGGGTCATAAATGCCCGGTCGTTCCTGTTTTTTTTCACCGGCATCATGCTTTTCGGCGGCTATTCCTTCATGTGGCAGCAGGACTTGAAGCACTTTCCCCTTTCGGTTGCGATGGCAAGCAAGCCGGTCTGTCTCCTGTGGAGTACGCTCTTCGGCTTCTTGATTTTCGGCGAAGTCGTGTCCCTGCGCTTTTTCATCGGCGTCATCGTCATCGTTGCCGGGATCATCATCGTGTCGGGGGAAAAGACCGGCGCTTCAGCTCCGCAAAAGGGCAGTGCGGAATCCTGCGCTGCCAATGCAGTCGGCCCGGGAGGGACGGCAGATGCTTAGCTATTACCTCGTCATTGTCCTGGTGGTCATCCTGTCTACCGCGGCCCAGCTGCTGATGAAAAAGTCGGCGGCAAAAGCGCACCGGTCCCTGCTCTTTGAGTACCTGAACCCGGTCGTCCTGTCAGGCTATGCGCTCTTCCTGACCGGCACAATCATCAACCTCTACGTGCTCAGTCACGTCAAGCTGGCCGTCGCGTCTGCCCTGACCGAGTCGCTTACCTTCCTGCTTGCAATCATTACCGGACGCATTTTCTTTGCCGAACGCCTGACCCGGCGCAAAATACTCGGTTCAGCAATCATCCTCGTGGGCGTGATGATTGTCGCAGGCTGACCGCCTCCGCAGGACAAAACGCCCCCGCCGGCTTCGTCCGATTCCTGCGGCAACAAAAAGCCCCTGCCGGATTCCTCCAGCAGGGGCTTTGCTATTTCTAGCTCAACCTACAGGCTTGCGTGCGCCTGCCGCGCAGGGCAGGCACATTGCAAATCTACAGGCTCGCGTGGCAGGTGCGGGCGATAACGTCGTCCTGCTGCTCCTTGGTCAGGTTGATGAAGCGCACGGCGTAGCCTGAAACGCGGACCGTGAAGTTCGCATACTCGGGCTTCTCGGGGTGTGCCTGGCAGTCCTTGAGCTTCTCAACGCCGAAGACGTTGACGTTCAGGTGGTGGGCACCGCGCTCAAAGTAGCCGTCCATGACGTTGACCAGGTTCTCGGTCTGCTCGTCCTCATTGTGGCCGAGAGCGCCGGGGTTGATTGTCTGCGTGTTGGAGATTCCGTCGAGCGAGTACTCATAGGGAACCTTGGCGACGGAGTTCAGGGACTTTACGAGGCCCTTGGTCTCCGCACCGTATGAGGGGTTGGCTCCCGGTGAGAAGGGCTCGTGGGCCTTGCGTCCGTTCGGCAGGGCACCGGTCGCCTTACCGTAGACCACGTTTGAAGTGATCGTCAGGATAGACGTCGTCGGCTCCGCGTTGCGGTAGGTGTGGTGCTTCTTGATCTTGCCGATGAAGGTCTTGAGCAGCCACTTTGCGATCTCGTCGGCGCGGTCGTCATCCTGACCGTAGCGCGGGAAGTCGCCCTCGATCTGGAAGTCGTATGCCATGTTCGGAGCGGTTCCGATGACCTTGGTCTTGTCCTTCTTGTCGTGAATCTGGATGTCGCGGCGAAGGACCTTGACCTTGGCGTACTTGATGGCGGACAGGGAGTCAACCACGTGGCTGAATCCGGCAATACCCGTCGCGAAGGTACGGCGCACGTTCGTGTCGATCAGGGCAAGCTCGGCTGCCTCATAGTAGTACTTGTCGTGCATGTAGTGGATCGCGTTGAGCGTGTTCACGTACAGGCCGGCGAGCCAGTCCAGCATGACGTCATACTTGTGCATGACCTCATCGTAGTCCAGGTACTCGGAAGTGATCGGGGCAAGCTCCGGTCCGACCTGCACGCCGGGCGTAAGGCCGGCTTCCTCGTCCTTTCCGCCGTTGATCGCGTAGAGGAGGGCCTTTGCAAGGTTGGCGCGGGCGCCGAAGAACTGGAGTTCCTTTCCGGTCTGCGTTGCGGAAACGCAGCAGCAGATGGAGTAGTCGTCACCCCAGACCGGGCGCATGATGTCATCGTTCTCGTACTGGATGGAAGAGGTGTCCACGGAAATCTTCGCAGCATACTTGCGGAAGGTCTTGGGCAGCCGCTTGGAGTAGAGGACCGTGATGTTCGGCTCCGGTGAGGGGCCCATGTTCTCGAGCGTGTGCAGGAAGCGGAAGTCGTTCTTGGTGACCATGGAGCGGCCGTCCTGTCCAAGGCCTGCAACCTCGAGCGTTGCCCAGATGGGGTCGCCGGAGAAGAGCTGGTTGTAGCTCTCGATGCGGGCAAAGCGGACCATGCGGAACTTCATGACGATGTGGTCGACGAGCTCCTGAGCCTGCTCCTCGGTGAGGATGCCGTTCTTGATGTCGCGCTGGATGTAGATGTCCAGGAAGGTAGAGATGCGGCCGACGGACATGGCAGCACCGTTCTGCGTCTTGATGGCAGCCAGATAGCCGAAGTAGAGCCACTGGAAGGCTTCTGCGGCGTTCTTGGCGGGCTTGGAAATGTCAAAGCCGTAGGAAGCAGCCATTTCCTTGATCTGTCCGAGGGCCTTAATCTGCTCGGCGACTTCCTCGCGCAGGCGGATCACGTCATCGGTCATCGTTCCGTCACCGATGTTGTCAAAGTCCTTCTTCTTGGATGCAATGAGGAAATCGATTCCGTAGAGGGCAACGCGGCGGTAGTCACCGACGATGCGTCCGCGGCCGTAGGTATCCGGCAGACCGGTCAGAATGTGGGCTGAGCGGGCCCTGCGGATCTCGGGTGAGTAGACCTGGAAGACGGCATCGGAGTGGGTCTTGTGCCATTCGGTAAAGACCTTGTGGATCTCCGCGTTGGGCTTGTAGCCGTACATCTCGCAGGACTGCTCTGCCATGCGGATTCCGCCGAAGGGCATGAAAGCGCGCTTCAGGGGCTTGTCCGTCTGGAGACCGACGACCTTCTCCAGGTTCTTCTTGGAACCGTCAGCGAAGATGTAGCCGGGCTTGTGGGAGGTAATCGTTGAAACGATGTCGGTGTCCAGGTCAAGGACGCCAGAGCGCTCCTTTCCGTCAAGACCCGTACACTTCTTGTTATGCTCTTCTTTCTGCAGGCGCTGAAGCTCGCCGAACAGCTCCTTCGTTGCCGCAGTCGGCCCTGCGAGGAACGAACTGTCCCCGTCGTAGGGCGTATAGTTTAACTGGATAAATTCGCGGACATTAACTTCGTCCTGCCAAAGCCTACCGGTCTTAAAACCGTTCCACTCTTCTCTCTGGACCATCTTAAACCTCTTGTATGATGTTAGATTGCAAGCCAAGGGGCGAGCCCCTCCAGCGATACAAACTGCTGTAAATGACCTGCCCTAAATATAGAACAAGATGAACAAATATGCAAGCGTTTCTGGCGTAAATACACAATAAATAGTGGAATTTTAGCAGAAACATCCCCGAAAGACACTAGAACTGGGTAGGGACGGAAAGCACTGGCATGTCAGGCTTCCGTCCCCGCCGCAGTGTCCCTACGGACTTCCCGCAGTCCGGCTGACTGCCATGCCGGCCTGCAATCCGTGTCTTTCCGTCATGCCGTCCTCCTGCCGGACTACTGGTAGGTCTTGAAGTCCTGCACGATGCTTATCGCGGACCGGACTTCGCAGCTGGGCAGGATGCGGGCTGCCGTCTGTACGGCGCGTTCCGCCAGTCCCTGGGAGTCGGCAACCCCCATCAGGGTCACGACATTGCCGTCTATGGCGGCCCGCAGGAAGTTGATGTTGATGTGGAAGTCGAAGATCAGCTGGTTGACGAGCCGCTGCCCCTTGAGCCGCTGCTCGACCTCGGTTTTGCCGTCCGCTTCCTTCTTTGCATTGATGTGGATTTTAACCAGATCTTCGATGAGCTTCACCGCTTCGTCAATCGACAGGATGCTCGTGTTTATCGTCGCGAGGTAGTGCTGGGGATCGCTGTTGGAGATGTTGAAGAAGCTCTTGTGAAAGCCTTCCCGGTTGCTGTCGCTTTCATTTATGCGCTGCTGGGCCTGCTTGTCGTTCCAGCTGAACTCCTTCTTGAGCCGTTCCAGGCGGACGCTGTCATTGGAAACAAAGCGGAGTGATACAAGGTTCGGCACATTTTCGAGGATGGCAAAGGCACCACGCCCGATAAGGATGCAGTTGCCCTTTTCCGCCGCTTCAAGTTCGGCATACTGCAGGTAGTTCAGGTACTCGTCCCGGTCCTTCACGAGGCTTGCAAAGAAGCCCGGCTTGCGCTCGTCGTATTTGGAAAGCTTTTCCTGCGGAAAGCCCAGTTCGACAATCCGTTTTTCAATCTGCTTCCGGTCGATGAATGCATAACCGGTCTTTTTTGCCAGGGCGGTCGCAATCTCATCGCCGAGCGCCGCCACCTGCCGTGAAATGGAAATGATAGCCATAGTCTTGTCCTCCTTATCCTTTCCTTCCATTATACCACCCTTTCCGTGAACTGGCAAAGGAAATCCTCTGCTGACAAATGGCCGGGCTTGTGGTATACTGACGCCATGCGTTCATGCCGGGGCCTGCCGCTCTTTCCGCTCTTTCCGCTCCTCTCTGCCTGCCTGCTTGCGGGGGCTGCCGTTTCCTGCAGCGGAATCGGCGGGGGGAAGGCGATCTCATACGACTCGGTGTACGGGAACGGTACGTCTGGCGGATCATCGGGCGATTCATCGGGTTCTTCCGGCGACGGCAGTTCGACAGGCGTCTTTGTTCCCATAAGCATTACGCCCTTCATAACCCCGGATAACATAGATGCGTTCATCCGACTCTTTCAGTCGGGCGGCGATGGGGGAGGGGCCGGCCCCATAGTCCTGGACCCGGATGAACTGGGGCTCCCTGCCGGCGGCTCTGTTACCCTGACCATGAGATGGGCCGGCGGCAGCTATACAAGGACGGTTCAGAAGAATGCGGACGGTAGGGTCATGTTCGATGGCATTCCCTCCATAGCGGACGGTACGCAGGTGTCCGTAGACCTGACCGTGGAGAATGCCGGTCATGAAAAAGTCTGGGAAGGCAGCGGCAGCAATGAAGTCAAAGACGGCTTATGCAACGTAGACGTCAAACTGAAACGCTTCCTGCCCCTCAGCGAACTTGCCGACTACATTGCGGCCAAGGGGCCGAATACCGCCGCTACCGCCTATAAACTGCCTCCGCTGTCAGGCCTGACTGCAGGCAATCTGGGAACGCTCACAGGCATCCTGCAGGGAATCGGTGACTATTCTATCGGAACGGGGTGGACTCCGGTCGGTACGTTTGTAGACCTGTCGGCAACAACCTTGCCGTCCGGTATCACATCCCTTGCCGATGCGTTCAGTGATTGTTATACGCTGGTGAAGTCTCCTGTGCTCCCTGCCGGAGTCGAAGACTTGAGCAACTGTTTTGCACGTTGCCGTAGCCTTTCCAATGCTCCTGCTATACCCGCAGGCGTAAAGAACATGGAGTCCTGTTTCATTTGTTGTGACGTCCTGACCACCGCCCCGGTCATCCCTGCAAGCGTGACCGACATGAGTAACTGCTTCCAGAGCAGTTTCAGTACCGGACCGGGACTCTCAACCCCCCTCGTCATCAAGGCGAACATAACCGATCCGGCTAAGATAGCTAATGTGTTTACAGGTGCTTATTTCTTAGATTCAGTAAACGTGTATTTTGCCAGCGAGGAGTCAAAAAATAAATTCCGTGCTGACTCTAGCAACTCCACCCTTATCGATGCCAGCAGGTGCCACGTCGGCCCCCCGTGGCCGTAATCCGCCGCCGGCCGGCCTGATTGGGTACCGAACCCTCTAACGTCCGTAATCGAGACCCTCTAACGGGCTGTAGAGACACCCTCTAACGTCCGTAATGCAGACCCTCTACAGGCCGTAATTGAGACCCTCTACAAGCTGCTTCCCCCGACTTCGGCACCCCTTTGCAATCCTGCCTCCAATCAGTATAATGCACGGAAATGAAATCCATCGTCGTGAAGGGCACATTTTCGGGAAATTCCGCATCCATCGTTGAGGGGACCATCTGGAAGGCCCTGCTTGCCTTCTTCTTTCCCATCCTGTTCGGGACTTTTTTCCAGCAGCTCTACAATACGATTGACGCGGTCATCGTCGGCCGTTTTGTCGGCAAGGAAGCCCTTGCCGCCGTCGGCGGCGGTTCCGCCGTATTCGTGAACCTCATCGTCGGCTTCTTCGTAGGACTCACGAGCGGGGGCGGGGTCCTCATATCCCAGTTCTACGGGGCAAAAAACCTGTCGGGCATTTCCCGCTCCGTGCATACGGCGCTGGCGCTCAGCCTGGTCTGCGGCCTCCTCATGTCCGTCCTGGGCGTACTGCTCGCCCCGCCCATGCTCACGCTCATCAGGACACCCGCCGACACCTACGGGCAGTCGGTCCTCTATTTGCGCATCTTCTTCCTGGGCATGATTCCCATGTCCGTCTACAACATGGGTTCGGGCATCCTGCGGGCGGTCGGGGACTCCCGCACGCCCCTCATCATCCTCATCGCGGGCTGCGGGGCAAACATCGTGCTTGACCTCCTGTTCGTCGTGCTGCTCGGGGCGGGCATTGCAGGGGCGGCGGCGGCGACCGTCATCTGCCAGCTGATTACCGCTGCCATAACGCTCGCCGTCCTGCTCAGGACCCGGGACAGCTACCGGCTCTCGCTCAGGAAAATCGCCTTTACGCCTCATATCCTTGCCAAAATCCTCCGGCTCGGCTTCCCTGCCGGCGTGCAGTCCAGCCTGTATACGGTGAGCAACCTGATCATCCAGACCTTCATCAATTCCTTCGGGACCGACTGTGCGGCGGCATGGGCGGCCTACGGCAAGCTTGATTCAATCTTCTGGATGATTATAAACGCGATGGGCATTGCAATCACGACTTTTTCCGGCCAGAATTACGGGGCGGGGAAATACGCCCGGATCCGGAAGGGCATGTGGCAGAGCCTTGCGATGGCCTTTGTCTTTACGCTGGCGATGAGCAGCAGCTTCTACGTCTGGGTGGACCGCCTGCTCCTCATGTTTACGACGGATACTGCCGTCATTGCCCAGGGAGCGGCCATGCTGCGCTTCCTGACCCCCTTCTGGGTCACCTACATTTCGATCGAAATCCTGAGCGGTACGATCCGGGGTGCGGGCAGGAGCTTCATCCCCATGCTCATTACGGTGCTGGGCGTGTGCCTGCTCAGGATCGTCTGGCTTTTTACCGCCGTTTCCAGAAACAACACGATCCCGATGGTGATGGCAAGCTATCCCATTACCTGGACCATCACCTCCCTCCTCTTCTGGATCTACTACCTGAGCGGCAAGTGGCTCAAGACCGGCCCGGAATTCCATTAAGACAGGCGGGTCGCAGCCGCCGCTTCCGCTCGTGCAGCGTTCAGGAATACTTCTGCCCTTGCCGCAGCGGCTTCAGCTTCCCCGGGGGACCCTGGCGTGGTGTTCCCGCTTCTGCTCGTACATGTTGGCATCGGCCTGATTGATTGCGTCCTGCAGGCTCATGCCCGGGCCCGTCAGCGTCACGGTGCCGAGCGACACGCTCATGGAAACCATTTCGACCGTACAGGCGCTGAATGCGTCTGTAATCTTCCTGACAAGCTCCCTGCTCTGCTCCCTGCTGCAGAAGGGAACCGTTGCAAGGAACTCATCGCCTCCGGTCCGGTAGATGCTCGCATCTGCGGGCAGGATGTCCTGCATGATTTTTGTTCCTGCCTTGAGGTACTTGTCTCCGGCGTCGTGCCCGTGGTTGTCGTTCAGTATTTTCAGGTTGTCGAAGTCCGCCGAAATGATCGTGAGCGGCAGGCTTTCCGCGGGGAAGGGCTGCGAAAGCCAGAGCATGAGGCTGGCCCGGTTCTTCAGGCCCGTCAGGGCGTCCGTGCTGCTCAGGTATTCCAGCCGCTGCCGCAGGACGGTTTCCTGCGTTATGTCGGTGACCACGCCGACCACGCCGATGACGGCATCCTTTCCGTCAATGCTGCTGTGGACGGCGCGCTTCTGGATTTTATAGTAGTAGATGTCACTGCCGAACTGCATCCGGCTCACGTATTCCAGTTCGCCGCCGCTGCGCAGCAGCTCCTTGTCTTCCTTATAGTACTGCTCGCCGAGTTCCTTCTGAACCTGCACCTCCAGGTCGGTCTTTCCGATAATCGTGAAGTCCGGCCGCCCCGCCGTGTTCAGCATGGAGCACAGGTGGCTCGTGTAGAGGTATCTGCATTCCGTGTCCTTGAAGAACACGTTGCCCGGAATTGCATTGATGATCGCCTTGAGGTCTTCCGCATTCATGTCCATAACAACATGATATATGAAAACAGTCTGATAATCAAGCAAAAGCCCCGCACGGAATGTCCGCACGGGGCTTGTTAGTATGTCCTATTTCAGTTTGGTCTCAGTTCGGACTAAGGAAACCGGACGCCTACTTCTTCTGCTTTGAGAAGGTCTTGACACCCTGAATGATCAGGATGATTGCCAGGACGGTCATTGCAGCTGCGAAAATGAGCTGGAACCAGTCGCCCCAGACGGCACCTTTTGCAATGAGGGTAAGCTTTGCCAGAACCGTCTTGATGAGGAAGGTAAGCGTTGCAATGAGCATGAACGCCGTCGGGATGAGGAACATCTTGTTGTTCTTGCCGACTTCACCGAGCCATGCGGCAACCGCCATGAGGGCAATTCCGGCGAGCAGCTGGTTTGCCGCACCGAACAGACCCCAGATCTGGGAGAGCGAGAGGCCTCCGAGGATACAGCCGATGACGACCATGAGGGTCGTACCGAACAGCGGGTGTGCCAGAATCTTGCGGATTCCGTCAGCGTCTTTCCAGGTCTTCTCGTTGTCCTTCAGGAAGAGCTCGCTGAACATGAAGCGGCTCAGGCGGGTTCCCGTATCAAGCGAGGTCAGGGCGAACACGGAAACGGCGAGCGTCAGCAGGGCGTTGATCGTGTTGTATGTGACGGAGCCTTCCTTTCCGAACATCGTTGCAATACCAGCTCCGAATGCGGCAGAAGGAGAACCGAAGCCCTTGCTGGTCCACTTGCTGTAGACCATGCCGACTGCGATCAGGGAGATGATGCCCAGCGCAGACTCAATGAGCATGGAACCGTAGCCGATTGCCTTTGCGTGCTTCTCGTTGTCCAGCTGCTTGGACGTGGTTCCCGTGGAAATCAGTGAGTGGAAGCCCGAACAGGCGCCGCAGGCAACGGTGATGAACAGCGTGGGGAACATGCTTCCGGTCATCTTTGCATTAACTGCGGGAATCTCGAATGAAGCGCTTCCTGAGAATGCGGAATAGATGATACCGACGACCGCAACGATCATCATGCCGTAGAGCAGGAATGATGACAGGTAGTCGCGGGGCTGGAGCATGATCCAGACCGGAATGAGCGATGCAACCGCAATGTACACGCCGATCAGGATGATCCAGGTCGTGCGGCTCATTGCAAGACCGAAGTTAAGGCCGATGATGATGGAAATCACAATGCCGGCAAGACCGATGAGCGTGGCGGGCAGGGTTCCCAGTCCGCACTTGTTGGTCAGAATGCCGTAGATGATTGCAAGGATGATGAAGAGGACGGAAACGATTGCCGTCGTCTGATTGTTTGTCGGATTGCTGCAGAAACCGGAAGCCTGTCCGGCAGCGGTCAGGAAGGTTCCGGCAACGACGTTCACGAAGGACGCGATGACGAGAATCAGGACGAGGAGGGCGAAGATGATGAAGAGCTTCTTCGCGTTCTTGCCCATGGAAGCCTTGATGATTTCGCCGACTGACTTTCCGTTGTTGCGGATGGAAGCGAAGAGGGAACCGAAGTCCTGCAGGCCGCCGAAGAAAATGCCTCCGATGACGCACCAGAGGAACACCGGCACCCAGCCGAAGACTGCTGCCTGAATGGGGCCGTTAATCGGACCGGCTCCGGCGATTGACGAGAAGTGGTGTCCCATGAGGACCGCAGGCTTGGCGGAAACATAGTCTACGCCATCAGGGGTTGCTTCTGCAGGGGTTTTCTTTTTCGGGTCGATTCCCCACTGCTTTGCCAGCCATGAACCGTAGGTCACGTACCCGCACAGAAGCAGGGCGACTGCGGCCAGAATGATTAACAATGCTGTCATACCGTTACTCCAAACGTTTTATTTCCAGGTCCGCGTCCTCAGGACTGCGTACCCGTTTTGCTCAGTAAAGACGGCGCAGCCTGTACTGCTGCCTGTATCGTCGCCTTCAGGTTCCTGCCCAGGCGGTTGCAGGTGACCGTACCGCCTTCCGCCTCCCAGACTGCAAGCCGGTAGCCGCTCCAGCCTTTGAAGCCCCACTGATAGGACTTGTAGCGGTAGAGGCGCCGTGCTGCCTTGAGTACCGCCCGGTCTGCCCGGTCGCAGAGGATGATGAGGCTTATGTCGGAATTGCGGTGTCCGTCCCCGGCCCTGACGCGGGAAAGGCCTTCCTCCCAGGCGCGTTCGTCCAGCGTCCTGAGCCTGTCCGGCGTCAGCTCTTCCTCGTCCGCAAAAAAGACGAATTCGTTGGAATCAATGTCGGCAATATGGGCTGCCTTGATGAGGATATACTGCTCGGTGTGGGAGTGAAATTCCGCTTCGGCGGCAAACGGGGCTGCGGCGTCGTTCCGCCTGACGGTATAGTATCCGCCGAATGAGGTGAGCAGTCCTTCCAGCATGTCCCCGTGCGTCTTCATTGCCGCAATTCCCTGTCTATTCTTTTTATATTACCGCAAAATGAACTATTTGTAAAGAGGGTTTAGCGGGAGTAAAGCGTCCGCCGCCGCCGGTCCTTCCTGTCAGGTGACACACGAATGGACTGTCAGGTGACACACGAATGGACTGTCAGGTGTGACACGAATGGACTGTCAGGTGTGACACGAATGGACTGTCGGGTGTGACACGAATGGACTGTCAGGTATCATGCGAATGGACTGTCAGGTTCTGTCCGAATGGACTGCCCGCTGTCCGACTGTCTGTTTGCAGCCCCTAGACATTTTCCTGTGTTTCTGCAATACTGAACAGACTTGCAAAGGCGCAGGGCTGTGGAACAACCGCAATCCTGGGCCTTTTTGTTTTTAAATGCGCATGGGGAGCAGCCCTGCCGGGGACTGGCATGAAGGCCTGCAATGCAGCAGCCTGCTCCTGCACGTGCCGCATACAATGCCATAGGGAGCCTTTGTTGTGGAGAAAAGCCCGCTTGTGTCAATCCAGCCGTATTTCGTCATGGACTCGGATGATTTCTGCCAGCGCCTGCTGTTTGAAAACGGCATATCGCACTTTTACAGTTTTTCCAACAGGACGCAGGATGATATTGCCGTACCGATCCTGACGGACGGATGCAGCAATATCATGTTTGAATATCGGGGCGAAACGCTGCGGACCCATTTTGTGGGGAGCACGATAGAAACCCGGACTTTTTCAGTCAGGCAGGGGGCTCAGTATTTCGGGGTACGGCTGGCACCGGGCTGTGCATTCGGCATTCCGGGCATTCTGCCGAAGGAAACGGTCGGAAAGGTATTCATCCTTGATGACCTTGATTTTGCCCGGGATTTCTGTGCCATCATGGGGCGGCAGCGGGATTTTGACTCGCGCATGCAGACCTTCCTGCGGGAATTTCCTTCCCTCTGCGGAATGGGGCAGAAGAATGCCGGGAAGACGGCGCTGTTCAATCAGATTGCCGGCATTATCATCGGGCATCGGGGGATGGTGAAGGTGAAGGAGCTTGAAACGCTTTCCGGTTACAGTTCCCGCTACATAAACAAGATATTCGAAAGGGAAATCGGCTTCAGTGCGAAGCAGCTGTGCGCCAGCGTCAAGTTTCAGTTCCTTTTAGGCGACATACACCGGGGAAAGGCTGACACCCTGACGGAAATTGCTTCCGAATATGATTTTTACGATCAGTCGCATTTTACCCGTGAGTTTAAGGAATGTGCGGGAAGCACGCCGTTTCAGTATGCGAAGACAATCGAACGGAAAAAGTATGCCGAGAACGTACGGAACGTGTAGGGAGAACCGGCCGATCCGTACATGCCGAACAGCCGTTCTGGACACGCATAACGGCTGATTCTGGACGTGCATAGCGGCCGTTCCGTGTTCTGCTTGACGGGTTTCCTGTAATTCAATTACTATGATATTACTATAAATAGAAAACTCTTTATATCCCGGAGGAAATGATGAACGAGATTATCAAGGCGATGAAGGAACGCAGGAGCGTGCGGAAATACACGTCCAAAATGCCCGCGAAATCAGACATCGAGCAGATTGTCGAGGCCGGTCTGTTTGCGGCGAACGCGATGGGAAAGCAGGAGACCGCGATTGTGGCCGTGACGAACAAGGAGCTTCGCGACAAGCTCAGCAGGATGAACGCAAAGGTTCTGGGAAACGAGGCGTTCGACCCCTTCTACGGGGCACCCGTCATCCTTGTCGTCCTTGGCAAAAAGGACTGGGCGAACCGCGTCTATGACGGCTCTCTCGTGATGGGAAACCTGATGCTCGCAAGCCATGCTCTCGGATTGGGGAGCATTTGGATTCACCGCGCGAAAGAGGAGTTCGAGAGCGAGGAAGGCAAGGCCATACTGAAGGAGCTGGGAATCAGCGGTGAATGGGAAGGGATCGGACACTGCGCAATCGGCTATGCCGACGGCGAGATTCCGGCTCCAGTCCCCCGCAAAGAAGGCCGGGTCTACTGGAAGGAATAGGGCCGCATATCCCGGACGAAGCTCGATTCGTCCGGGAACTCCGCCGTGTACCACGCTATGTCCTGACCGCCGACGATGTCCGGGCGGTAGAAGGAAACTAGCCGTCTCCGGCGATGTGTGGTACACTGAGGATATAGAGGTAATGGGCGCGTGTGCAGGAGGGGCATAAAGGCAGTTCCGATTTTTACAATGACTGATTTTTTCAATATGCTATAGTGCTGTCAGCAAGACAACAAAGGCGTTGGTTCTTCCCTTACTGCAGGGACGGGGCCAGCGCCTTTTTTGTTAATCTAAGCATTGTAAGGAGAAAACTATGGCAGACGCAAAAGCACTGTATCCGAAGGTCGATTTCCTGTATCTCAGCGAGGACGACATGATTGCGGCCGGAGTCAAGGACATGGCCGGCTGCATTGAGGCGATGGAAGAGATGTTCAAGCTGATGAAGGTCGGCAACTACCGCATGGGCGGGGCAAACGGCAACAGCCACGGCACGATGGTCTCGTTCCCCACAAGCTCTCCTTTCCCGGAGATGCCGACGGATGCCCCGGACCGCCGCTTCATGGCGATGCCCGCCTACCTTGGCGGCAAGTTCGACATGGCGGGCTGCAAGTGGTACGGCTCCAACCCCGACAACAGGGAGAAGGGGCTTCCCCGCTCCATCCTCATGCTGACGCTGAACGACAAGGACACCGGGGCCCCCGTCGCCCACATGAGCGCGAACATCCTTTCCGCCTACCGGACAGGCGCGGTACCCGGAGTGGGATTCAAGTACTTCGCCAAGGAGGATGCTGAGGTCGCGGGAATCGTCGGCCCCGGCGTCATGAGCAAGACCGCGCTCGCCGCGATTATGGCGGTCCGCCCCGGCATCAAGACCGTAAAGGTCAAGGGCCGCGGCAAGGGCAGCCTTGAGCGCTTCATTGCCGGGGCAAAGGCGGATTACCCCTCGGTGGAATTCGTTCCCGTGGACACGATAGAGGCGGCGACGCGGGACAGCGACATCGTGTACGTCAGCACCTCCGTCCCGACCGGAAAGCTGGACGAGTACCCCTACATCAAGGAGGAGTGGATCAAGAAGGGGGCGATGATATGCTCCACCGCCGCCCTGCGCTTTGACGATGACTTCATCATCAAGCGCGCCCGCAACGTCGCCGACAACATCCTGCTCTACGAGGCCTGGGAAGAGGAGTATAAGCCAGATGCATTCATGACGATCCCGATTCCCGCAGTGAAGGTGGAGGATCTTGTCGCGGAAGGCAAGATGACCAAGGACAGGCTGGACGACCTGGGCGACATCCTGATGGGCAAGGTTCCCGTGCACCGCGATCCGGACGAGATTGTCGTATACTCCGTCGGCGGTATGCCGGTCGAGGATGTCGCATGGGGAACGATTGTCTACCGCAACGCGCTTGCGAAGGGTATCGGCACCAAGCTCAGCCTCTGGGATTCTCCCAAGATGGTCGTGTGATTGAGGCGTTTCCCGGAATCCTGAGAGGGCTTCCGGGATGATTTAAGGTCTGACTGCGGGAGGGCGGGCAGGCCGCCATGTCTTTTATTTTTACATGCGGGGGCCTCTGCAGGCCCTCGTGAGCCTGTGCGACAGGCAGGAGGAACACACTATGAAGTTTTCACGGGTCGAGGTTATCACCGGCATATCAAAGATTACGGCATTGCAGAAGGCGCTGGGCAAGTTCCGCATAACGGGCATGACAGTCTATCAGGTCCTGGGCTGCGGCGTGCAGCACGGCACGCAGGAATTCGAGCTGGAGGAAAAGAAGGACATCCAGCTTTTGCCGAAAGAGGTTGTGATGATGGTGCTCCCCAAGGAGGACGTGCCCGAGCTGATAGAGTTCCTGAAGAAGGAGCTGTACACGGGGCACATCGGGGACGGAAAGATTTTTGTCAGCGAGGTGACGGACATCGTCCGCGTCCGCACGGGTGAGGAGGGCGAGGCTGCCCTCATATCCGGGGAGAAATGAATATGAAAAGGAAGAATTTTTCTTCGGGCGCACCGCTTGAGCAGAAGATGGGATATTCCCGCGCCGTCAGAATAGGGGATTTCATATTCGTGGGCGGAACGACCTCCGTGCAGCCGGACGGTTCCGTGTACGGGGAAGGGGATTCCTATGCACAGATGAAGTACGTGCTGGAGAAGCAGCTCGGCATCATCGAGAAGGCCGGGGGAAAGAAAGAGGACGTGTATGAGATTCAGATTTTCCTTACGCCAGGATTCGACAAATCCGGCTGGCAGGCATACACTGAGATATTCCACGATGTCATGCCCCTCTGCACGGCAGTGACGGTCGCTTCTTTGAACAGGTCCGCGCAGCTTTTGGAAGTGCAGATGTCGGCGGCGCTCCATACGGAGCTGGAAAGCTAGGAGGTCCTTTTATGGAACAGAAATCTTTGGGGCTTGCGAGCGTCATAGCCACGGGAGTGGGCCTTATCGTCGCGACGAGCTGCCTGCTTTCGATCGGGCAGGGCTCCAGCGCGATAGGCCTTCCGTTCATCATAAGCATGACCGTCGCATGCGCGTTCAACATACTGACGGCCCTGTCGATATGCGAGCTGAACGCCCTCATGCCCAACCTGACGGGCGGGATGGCGCAGTTCACGCTCGCCTGTGCCGGCCCCTTCCTGACGATCATAACGAGCATGGGAGGCTTTCTTGCCTGCCAGATGATACTCATCTCCAGCGAGGCGGCCATGTTCGGCAACACGCTTGGCGCGGTCATAGGAGAGACGCTTTTCGGCATACCCGTGACGGGAACGGCCTACACGGTCACCCTCGTCCTCATCCTGTTTATGCTGAACCTGCGCGGGGTGGACATGTTCGCCAAGATTCAGAATGTCGTCGCGTATGCCCTCATCGGCTCGCTCGTCGTGATGGGAATCCTCGGCTGCATCAAGGTGAACCCCGCCACAATCGTGGAGCAGCCGGCCGTCCTCTCCACGGACATCGGCGACATATTCTCCCTTCTGGGACTGTCTTTCTTCCTCTTCATCGGGGTTGAATACATCGTTCCGATATCGAGCGAGGTCAGGAACGCGCGCAGGATGGTTCCGCTCGGGATGGTGCTGAGCCTGGTGATTATCCTCGTGATGCAGGTTTTCATCGTCATCGGATTCAGCCACTATACCCCCTGGGCTGAGCTGGGCGAGAGCACCGTTCCCCACATGCTCTACGGGACGGCCCTGCTCGGCAAGGCAGGGACCGCATGGATGACGGTCGTCTCCCTGCTCGCTGTCGTCAGCACGGTGAACACCGCGATGTTCGGGGTGAGCCAGCTCTGCTTCGGCATGGCGAAGATTGACCTGCTCCCCAAGCTCTTCATGCGGCGGAACAAGAGCGGGACCCCTTACGTGGGCCTCATCCTCATCACCACTGCGCTGATTGCGATAAACGCGACCGGCCTGGGGACGAGCGAGAAGATAGTCTTCCTGATAAACACGGGCTGCGTGTTCTGGATTTTCTGCTATGTCATCCTGCACATAGACGTTATTGTCCTGAGGTTCAAGCTGCCCAAGGCACCGAGGACGTTCAGGCTGCCGTTCGGGATTCTCATCCCGCTGGTCGGCGTCATCGGGAACCTCTTCATGATCTGGAACATCGCGCCCGACATGAAGAACCGCCTGATTATCTTCGGGATATTCGCCGCGGTTTCCCTGCTGCTCGCCCTGTATGCGTTCTTCTGGGTATGCTTCAGGATGAAGCGGCCCCTGTTCAAGGCCTACCCGATCAAGGAAGTCATGGCGATGGACACGGACTTGTACCAGATGCGGCATTACCCCCTGCTCGCCAGGAAGCTGCACATAGAGGCGGTTCCCGACGTGCAGGCGGTGAGCGCGGAACAGAACACGGGCACAAGACCCGAACAGAAAGATTTGTAGAGGGAAGAGATATGGAAGGACAAAGAATCACCGAGCATCCTGTCCTGGGAACGCCCGAGAAAGGACTGCTCGTCAGCTTCACGTTTGACGGAAAAGAGATGCGGGGCTACGAGGGCGAGCCTGTCGCCGCAGCCCTCCGCGCGGCGGGCGTTCTCAAGCACCGGGAGACGGCCCGCCTGCACAAGCCGAGGGGTATTTTCTGCGCGATCGGACGCTGCACGGACTGCGTCATGGTCGTGGACGGCGTGCCGAACACGAGGACCTGCATTACCCCGCTGAAAGCCGGGATGAAGGTGGAGACCCAGTACGGCTGCTCTGACAAAAAGTCATGGTAGGAGAAAGCTATGGAACGATTTAACCTTATAGTTGTGGGCGCGGGGCCTGCCGGCCTGAGCGCGGCCATAGAAGCCGCACGGCAGGGGATGAGCGTGCGCGTCTTTGACGAGAACGCGCGCCCCGGCGGCCAGCTTTTCAAGCAGATACACAAGTTCTTCGGCAGCAAGGAGCACAAGGCGAAGATACGCGGATTCAACATCGGCGAGGAGCTTCTGAAAGAGGCCTCCGATGCCGGCGTGCAGGTCAAGCTGGACGCGACCGTCATAGGGATTTTCGAGAACAAGGAAGTGACCGTCAGCCACGACGGGGCCGTGCACCATTACAAGGCTGACTCCGTCATCATCGCGACCGGGGCCGCGGAGAACATGGTTCCCTTCGAGGGCTGGACGCTTCCCGGCGTCATCGGTGCGGGGGCCGCCCAGACCCTGATGAACCTGCACGGCATAAAGCCGGGAAGGAAAATCCTCATGCTGGGGAGCGGCAACGTCGGCCTCGTCGTCAGCTTCCAGCTCCTGCAGGCGGGCTGCGAGGTCGTCGCCCTCGTCGATGCCGCCCCACGGATAGGAGGGTATGGTGTCCACGCCGCGAAGGTCGCGAGGACGGGCGTGCCTTTCTACCTGGGCTACACGATTAAACAGGTCGAGGGAACGGAGAAAGTCGAGGCTGTCGTCATCGGAAAGGTGGACGACAAGTTCAGGATTATCCCCGGCACGGAAATCCGCTTTGACGCGGACACGGTCTGCGTCGCCGTCGGCCTGAGCCCGATGAGCCAGCTGCTCAAGATGACCGGCTGCGCGATGGAGGACAACCCCAGGCGCGGCGGGCAGGTTCCTGTGGTCGATGAGTACGGCGAGACGAGCGTCCCCTGCCTGTTCGCGGCGGGCGACGTGAGCGGCATTGAGGAGGCAAGCTCCGCGATGATAAAGGGCCGCATGGCAGGGCTCCGTGCGGCCTACAAGCTGGGCTTCACCGAAGAGAAAGCCATGCTTGACACCGAGGGCAGGTACGCCAAGGATCTGGACAGCCTGAGGCAGGGCATGTTCGCCCCCGGGAACAGGGGCAGGGCCATCGAGAAAACCGATGAGGGCATTCCGGTCTCGCAGAGTCTCCTGACGAAAGGCTTTGTCAGCGATGATGAAATAGGGCGTTTCCCCGGGGTCACGAGGAGGAAAGGAATACACCCGGTCATCGAGTGCACGCAGAATATCCCCTGCAACCCCTGCCAGGACGCATGCAGGAAGCACTGCATCAAGATAGGCTCCTGCATAACCGCACTGCCCTCCGTCACGGAGGACGCGGAGTGCACCGGCTGCGGGATGTGCGTCGCAAACTGCTCCGGGCAGGCAATCTTTTTGGTGCAGGAAGATTACGAGCCGGGATTTGCGAGCATCACGCTGCCCTATGAGTTCCTGCCCCTCCCGCAGAAGGGCGACAAGGGAACCGCCCTGTCACGGAGCGGGCAGCCCCTGTGCGAGGCGGAGATAGTCGTCGTGCGCACGAGCCCCGCGTTTGACCACACGAACCTTCTGACGATGAAGGTTCCGAACGACTTCGCGATGACCGCGAGGTTCTATAAGGCCGGAAAATGTCCGGCCGGGGAGGCCTGAGATGATGAATGACAGGAACCGGGACATCGGCGGCTTTGTCCCGCATGACGATGACGATATGATTATCTGCCGCTGCGAGGAAATCACGCGGGGAGAAATCCGCTGTGCGGTCCATGACGGCATGTTCACCATGCAGGAAATCCGCCGCTACCTGCGGGCGGGCATGGGCCTCTGCCAGGGGCAGACCTGCTCGCGTCTGGTCAAGGGCATAGTCGCCTCCGAGCTGGGGGCCAGCCCCGCGACCATTACTCCCGCAACGAGCAGGGGCCCCATACGGCCGACTGAGATGCAGACCCTTGCGGCAGAAGTCTTGTAGCCGCTTGATTCTTTGGAGAGTGAGATATGGAACATACATCTGATGTAATCGTAATAGGCGCGGGCATCGTCGGAAACGCGACCGCGTACTATCTTGCAAAACATGGCCTGAGCGTCAGGGTGCTTGAGGCCTCGGACTACATAGGAAACGGAGGCTCCTCGCGGAACGGAGGCGGGGTACGGCAGAGCGGCCGCAACCCCAAGGAGCTTCCCCTGATGATGTGGGGAGTGAAGAACATCTGGCCGGGCATGAGCGATGAGCTGGGGGTAGACACGGAGTATACCCGGGGCGGCAACCTGCGCCTTGGCAAGACCGAGCAGCACCGGGCAATCCTGAACGGGCTCACCGAGAACGCCGTCAAGTGCGGGGTAGGTGTCCGCATGATAGATGCCGCCGAGGTCAAGGAGATAAATCCCTACCTGTCCGACGAGGTTCTCTGCGCGAGCTGGTGCCCGACCGACGGACATGCGAACCCGCTCGTTACGACGCTCGGCTACTACCGGAAAGCGAGGGAGCTCGGGGCAAAATTCCTGACGGGCGTTTTTGTCTCCGGCCTTCTGACCAAGCGGGGCAGGATATGCGGGGCAAAGACGAGCGAGGGAGATTTCTTTGCGGACACAGTCATCGTCGCGGCGGGATTCGAGAGCAACCCGATTCTTTCCACGGCGGGAATCACGATTCCCATGAAGAAGCAGGCGGTCTCCTGCCTGGTGACTGAGGCGGAGCCGGTGATGTTCCCCCAGATGCTCGGCACGGCGATGGCGGACTTCTACGGGCACCAGACCAGGCACGGTTCCTTCGTCATGGGCGGTACGGACGGATTTGACGAGGTTCACTTCCGCATTGACGACTCGTACCCCCTCGTCGGAAGCAGCATGGTCAGCGCGACCAGCCGGGGCATCCTGGGCTACTTCCCCATCCTGAAGACCGCGAAGGTCGTCCGTGCATGGGGCGGCTACATAGACTGCGGCGTGGATGCGGTCGCCACCGTCAGCAAGTGCGACGAGGTTCCCGGCCTGTACGTGGAGTGCGGTTTCACCGGGCACGGGTTCGGGCTGGGGCCGGCTGCCGCCTACAACATCGCGGAGCTTGTCGCGACGGGGACCTGCCCGGCTGACATCTCCCCGCTCCGCTACGACAGGTTCAGGCCGTCAAAGTAGCCCTCATGTATGCCGGCGGGAATCCACCGTCCCCGTCGGCATAGCTGCCTGGTCAAGACAAAATCGGTAACTTTGGACGCGGTCTGGTGTTTACCGGGTGGAAGAAGAACTATGAAAAAGGTGCTGTGTTTTTGTACGCTGTTTCTTGCCGCCGTCAGCCAGTTTTTTCCTTTCGGCTCTGAAACCTTGGATACCTGCAACGAATTCGGCGGGATTACGGTGGAATATACGTTTATTCCCCTTGAGCCTCAGTACGAGGACTTTTGCAAAATGCAGGTCTTTTATGATGATTCGGACAGCAGGCGGAAAGAGGTGTATTACCTTTCTGAAAAAAGGCAGGATGAAAAAGGCATCCTGAGTCAAACCAATGTTTACAACAACGGAAAGATAGAGGAATACAGGATTCAGCTTACCGAACATGAAGCAGCGAAAAAAGGTATCTCAATCCTGATTGAAAAGGTTGACGAGGATGATGCTGTCTACGCATACGGTTATTCGGACGGGTATGTGACGGCGTATTCGTTCATAGACTCTTTTGTTTCCGACTATCCCCTGTATTCGCTCAATTATATTGAAAAACAAATGCTCCCCCCGGAGAAAGACAGCGGAAAGAAAGCGGTGTACCGGCTGAGTGCAAAATTCAAGAAGGCAAGGACGTTCGTGCGCTTTTCTCCGGAGGCTTCCGAAATGACAGGCGCAGACAGGGAGCTGGTCAGCAAATACACTCTGTTTCTGAATGATCCCGATAAGGCTGAGCTCTACAACAAGAAGTATCAGGTTGAATCAGGAGGCAAGGTGTATACCGTCTATGTGCAGGATTCTCTTGTCCCGTTTTTGACGCCCCCGCACCTGACAGAAGACGGTGCCTGCCTGCTGGCATACGGCACGATCGGCTATAATGACAAGCTGTACCTCATCGCGACAGAATTTTCTGAAATCAGATGATGCCCGGTACAGGGATATTGTGACGTAAATAAGGCAGAGTCGGAGGCCAGACAGCATGTTTTTTTCGAGGGTTTCAAAGGTGGCGGCAGTTGCATTTCTTTCACTTGTGACACAGGCGGCGGTACTTCCAGTCGGGGCGCAAAGTTCCTCGGTTGAGTCTGCCGGGGGGCAGTCAGGCGGGGCGGGGGAGGGCTTCCGCGTCATCTCCATGACACCCGCGGGCGAACTTCCCTCGCAGGTGAAGTATCCTTCCATACAGCTGCAGTTCTCCGAGCCGGTTGTCGCGCTCAAGGCCCTGGGCACGCAGTCCTCGTCCTCGGAATACCTGACGATTGAACCCAAGCTGAACGGCGTGTTCCGCTGGAAGGGGACGAGCATCCTGAGCTTCGACAGCACGGACGAGGTCCTGCCACAGAAAGAGTATACGATAAAAGTCAGCCCCAAGACGAAGTCCGTCAAGGGCAATGCCATAACCGGCCAGCTGGAATACCGCTTCCACACCGAGGAGCTCAAGCTGACTGCCGTCCGCCCCGCATACGCGGAATACAAGGATGGCCGGTACGTCAACACGGCAAGCGTCCCCCTCGAGGCCTCCCGCGACATAGGCGTATCCTTCAACTTCCCCGTCAACTGCGCGGTCGTCAGGGACTACATCAGCGTGACGGATTCCAGCGGAGCGAGCCTGCCGTTCTCTGCCTCCCAGAACCTCAAGTCCAAGGATGAGCGGGCCTTCATCCGGTTGACGCTGGACGCCCAGCCCCCTGAGGACACGGACGTCATCGTGACGCTCAGGAAAGGGGCGATGGCAGACAGGGACTGCTACCCGACGTCCGCTGACCGGCAGAAGAAGTTCCATACCCTCGTCAAATTCCGCGTGACGGGCGTTGACTGGAGCCGGAGCAGCAGGAACGCGAATGATGACTTTCCGGTCTATATCTCATTTTCCGCCCCGCTCACGGAGGGCAGCGAGGAGAAACTTGCAAAGAGCATCTCCACGTCGCTTGGCCGGGCTGTCACGAAGGACAATCTTTCCGTGTCGGGCAGTTGCCTGACGGTCTCCGGTCTGGGCGTGACGTACGGCGACACATACAGGATTCTCATTGCGAAGACGCTGACCGACATCTACGGCAGGCAGTTGGACAAGGACTACAGCTACGACATCACGGTTCCGCAGCCTGAAAGCTACGCTCTCTTCCAGAACTCGGGCTTCAAGGCGCTGGAAGCGAACGCAAGCCCGACCATCACATTCTATCACCAGAACATCAAGGCGGGCTCGTATTATAAGCTGGAAAGCCTGTCGGGAGCGGGATCAGGCTCTGGCAGAGCCGAAGGAACCGGAGCGGCCGCCAAGACCTTCGTGCTCGACCCCGCACGCATACCGCAGGACAAGAAGATTACGGAAGTCGTTGACCTGCGCCCCTTCCTGGAAGAGACGGGCGGCACATACCACGGGGCGGTCAAATTCACCGCCCGCATCGTCTACGAGTATGCTCCCTCGTGGCTCAAGGATTCCAAGCCGAGCCTTGAGACGATGGAGAACGAGCAGATCCTGCAGGTGACCGACCTGGGCATTACGTCCCGCTACGCCTACGACAAGGCCGTCCTCCTCGTGACGAGCCTGAAGGACGGAAAGCCCGTCGCAGGGGCGGATGTCAGCGCGTATTTCATCCCCTACCCGGACTACGACAAGCAGGAGTTGATTCTTACCGGCAGCCACAAGGCGGTCGCAACGGCGGTGACGAACAAGGACGGCATCGCCGAGTTCGACTTTTCGGCGGGCGGTGACAGGAGCCTGCTTGACAGGAACGACAATACCGGCCTCTACTTTGAGGCGCGGACGAAGGACGACCGCGTCATATATTCCCCCGGTTCATTCTACGGCATCGTCCGCTACCGGAGCGAGCCTGTCTACACGAAGGCCTTGATTGAGAATTCCGCCAGCCCCGATGAGCCTGAGGAGACCGGGGACAGCCACAAGCGGATGGTCGCCTACGGGTTCAGCGACAGGAGGCTCTACAAGCCGGGCGAGACCGTCTCCTTCACCCTGATTGACCGAAACCTCCTCCGCGACGGGCGCTATGAGACGCCGTCCGGGAATGAGGCGAAGTACACGATACAGCTGACCGACGGCGGCTGGCGGAATGCCAAGGTCTATTACTCCGGCGAGGGAACGCTGGACGGCGAGGGCATGATGAGCGCGGTGATGAAGCTTCCCGACGACATCGCCCCCGGAAGCTACACGATAGCGTACAAGCGCAGGTGTGGCACGGGATCTGCCGCGAGCGAGCAGACCTATAATGAAAGCATAGACGTGCAGTTCTTCGAGAAGCTGAGATTCGAGGCTTCTACGGGGATTGCTGACCTGACCTACTTCCGGGGAGACACGCTTTCCGCCGACGTGCAGGCGAGCTACCTGGGAGGCGGCAGCATGGGCGGGGCGAGCACCCGCTCCTTCTGGTCAAGCGATGCAGGCTATTTCTCACCGAAGGGCGACGACTACAAGGGTATGAGCTTTACTCCGCTGGAGCATACGGTCTGGCACAACTGGCACGGTGACGAGAACGGTAGTCTTGACGGGAACGGGAAGCTTTCTTCCAGCCACAGCACGAAGGACGACGGTTTTGACGGCTTTCCCCGCACATACACGATAGAGACGCAGATAAGTGACAGCGGGAACCAGGCGGTCAGGACGACCGCGAGCACGACCGTGCACCCCGCCCGCTATTACCTCGGAATCGGCAATGTGAAGAAAGGCGGGCGCGGCGCGACAGGCTTCCCCAAGAAGGGGGAGCAGGTCAGCTTTTCGTACACGGCGATAACCCCGCTTGAAAAGCTTCCGTCCGCGCGTGACCGGGGCAGGAACACGAAGATAAAGATGGAGCTCGTGCACGAGAGCTGGAAATCCGTGCAGGAGATGAGCGGTCGGGGCGTGGTGACGACCCGCTGGGTGCGCGAGCTTGTGACCGAGGAGGAGAGGGAGCTTTCCTTCCCGTCATCTGCCAAGCCCGCGAGCTTCTCAGTCAAGCCAAAAGAGGGGGGCGTGTACAAGATCCGCCTTTCTGCGGTTGACGGCGACGGCAACAGCGTCGTCAGCGAGCGGAGCTTCTACGTCATCTCAAGTGACTGGTATTACCGGGGCAACAACGGGGATGCGATAACGCTCAAGACCGACAAAGAGGAGTACAATGTCGGCGACACGGCGAGCATCCTGCTTGAGTCCCCGTTGGAGAAGGGAAAGTACCTTGTCTGTGTGGAGCGCGAGAAGCTGATTTCCCACAAGGTCATCGACATTGACTCCCCCGTCTCGGAGATAAAGATTCCGATAGAAGAAAGCTACGTCCCCGTCGTATACGTCTCCCTCTCCTCCTTCAGCGAGAGCGGCGGCAAGACCGGGGCAGAGGCGCTGATCCATAGCGTCTTCGGCGTGACGAGCCTGAACGTCAGCACGAGGAGCCGTGCGATAGACGTGGAGATACGCGCCGACCAGAAGAGCTACGAGCCGGGCAGCAAGGTGACGCTGACCCTCCGTGCGACCAGGGACGGCAAGCCCGTTCCGGATGCCCGCATCGCATTGCAGGCGGTGGACCGGGGAGTCATTGATCTGATAGATTACCACGTGGAGAACCCGCTAGACCGCTTCTATGCCCGCTGGCTCTTTAACGACGGGGCTTCCGGCGGCGACTCCCGCTCCCTCCTCGTCGCGCAGGAGGAGGCGACCATGGAGGCCGAGGAAGATATGGTCTATGCGACGAACGGCATGCGGATGTACAAGTCCGCCGCGACGGCCGACATGGCGGAGGCCGAGATGGAGCCGATGGCCGCCGATGCGGGTGGGGAAGCGGGCGGCATGAAAGTCCGCAAGAACTTCGCCTCGACCGCCTACTATAATCCGTCCATCGTGACCGATAAGAATGGCAAGGCGACCGTCAGCTTCACCCTGCCTGACAGCATCACCGCCTACCGGCTGACGGCGGCGGCGGTCAAGGCGGACTTGTTCGGCCTGGGCGAGGAGGAGATGAGCGTCGCGGAGCCTGTTTCCGCCCGTCCCGTCCTGCCCCGCGTCCTGCGCCTTGACGACAGGGGCGAGGTCGGCCTGACGGTTTCCAACCTCAAGTCCTCCGCATCCGAGGTGAACGTTAAGCTGGAAATCCTTGAGGGAACCGAGGCCGCGGGCGAGAAGCAGGATGCCTCTTCCGTGCAGAAGCTGCCCGGCAGGGCTTCGGTCAAGGGCAAGGACACCAAGAAGCTCAAGGTCGCGGCGAACACGACCAAGGCCTTGATGTTTGACATCACCGCCGAGAAGCAGGGCTGGGTGACGCTTGCGTTCACGCTGACTGGAAAGGACATCAACGAGAAGATGCTGCTTCCGCTCGAGATAGAGAAGCCCTATATCTTTGAGACCGTGACGACCGTCGGCTCGGTCGAAGGGTCGGAAGGCGTACGGGAGCTGCTGGTCATTCCGGGAGACGCGGAGGACGGGCGCGGAAGCCTCTACGTGCAGCTTGACCCGACCCGGCTCGGCGTGCTGCGCGAGGCTATCGGCTATGTGTTCCACTATCCCTACGGATGCCTTGAGCAACGGTCGTCCGCGACGCTGCCGCTCGTCGCGTTCGGCGATTACATCAAGCTCTTCGGCCTTGAGAGCGAGGTCGCCTACCCCAAGGGTGTCGCGGAAAGTGAGATACGGAGCTGGGCGGGCAGCCAGCGGTCTGACGGCGGCTTCCCCTACTGGCCGGGCGGCAGCGAGAGCAGCAACTATGTTTCCATGCGGATTGCCGAGATCCTCGCGCTCGCCAAGGAGAACGGCATACCGGCCGGGGACATAAACCAGACGCGCCTTGCCGCTTACCTCATAAACAATGCGGACGAGAACCTACGGAAGTACCCGGGTCAGGCATGGTCGCTCTACACGGCGGCATACGCCTACTATGCGGCGGACAGAATCGGCGGAAAGGTTGACGCTGCCAGCCTGGACAAGATACTTGCCTCTGACGAGGTGGACGTGGAGACGCTCGCTCTCGTCGGCCTGACTTACATGAACAGGGGGGATGCCGAGAAGGCGCGGACGATTGCCACGAA
The DNA here is from genome assembly GCA_946410085.1 of uncultured Treponema sp. Classification (GTDB taxonomy): domain Bacteria; phylum Spirochaetota; class Spirochaetia; order Treponematales; family Treponemataceae; genus Treponema_D. Next base: position 30,240 of record CAMJZA010000010.1, read on the forward strand.
GCTCCGTTCCTTCACGCGGCTCACCGCGCGCGGCATAGACATCACGGGCAAGTACGAGGGGCACCGCTGGTGCTTCCTCAACGACACGTCCGAAAAATACGCGCTCTGCCTCCAGTTCTTCACCAGACTGGACCGCAGGGACGAGATAAACCAGCACCTCGTATACGAGCTCCTGAAGATGCAGCGGGCGGGCAACGGCTACTGGAAGTCCACCGCAGCGACGAGCCGCGTCCTCATCGCGCTGAACTCCTACATCAGGGAGAACAGGCTGGAGGGGCTGGACTTCACCGCACAGGCACTTCTGGGCGGAAAAGAGCTGCTTTCCGGCAGCTTCAAGGGCGTCACAGCGGAGGCCGTGGAAAGCGAGGTGCAGTTCAACAAGGAGCTCAAGAAGCTTGCCCGTGACAAGGAGCTGGAGCTTGACTTCACCAGGAGCGGAACGGGAACCCTCTATTATACCGCCTCCATGCGCTATGCTATTCCTGCGGGGAAGCAGACTGCGCGGGATGAGGGCATCTGCGTGTATACCGAGATATACGATGCGGAGACAGGCGAGAAGGTCATGGGCGACAAGCTCGTTTCGGGCCGCATGTACCGGGAGACGATATGCCTTTCTTCCACGATGGACCTTGAGTTCGTCGCCCTCCGCGCACCGGTTCCGGCGGGTGCTGAGATACTGAACTCAGCCTTCGTCACGACGATTTCCGCCCCGGAGCGGCAGCCGTCCGCGGAGGAGAAGGCATACCCCTGGTGGGGAGGCAGGAGCTACGGCCTTTCCTACAAGAAGATTTATGACGATGAGGTACAGTACTTCTGGAACTACATGCGGCGGGGCAGCCAGAACATTGAGTTCGTCTTCCGGGCGACCCGCACGGGCAGTTACGGCACTCCCGCCGCAACCGCCGAGTGCATGTACGAGGAGGAAATCTTCGGGCGGTCTGACGGCAAGGTCTGGAAGATCGAATAGATATGCGGATAGTCGTTTACAGCACGAACTCGAACCGCTTCGAGGCCGCCGACTATGAGATAACGAGCTTCCCGTCCCGCGCGCACGAGTGGGAGTCGGTCGCCTCGGCATACCCGGAGCACCGGTTCGTGCTTGCAACGCAGCTCCCCGGCACGTTTCTTCTGGACTTGTCCGGGGGCGGGCTCGGGGAAAAAGCTCCGTCCGTTGAGTACGCGGTCCTGAGGGGTAAGGCCCCGGCCGCGCTTGCGGACGAGATTGCTTTGCTCCGCCCCGACCTTGCGATCGCATACTCCTTTTGGGAACCGCCCTTCGACTGGATGGCCCTGCAGGACTCGATGATCGGTGAGCGGCTCAGGGAGAAGGGAATCCGCACGCTCTGCAATCCGTCCAGGAGCCAGCTCCTTTGTTTTGACAAGGCGGAAGCCTCCCGATTTTTTGCGGCGCGGGGCTTTGCTTGCGCGCGCTGCGTCCACGTCAAGCGGGAGCTTTACTGGTGCGAGCGGGGCAACAGCGCGATAGAGAGCAACGTCTACAAGGAATACATTTTCCGCGAGCTTGAACCCCTTCGTTACCCTGTCATCGTCAAGCCAGCCTACGGGCTCAGCTCCTATTCCATGCTCAGGGCGGTCTCGCCCCGGCAGGTCGTCGCCTGCCTGAACTCCGGCAAGACCAAGACGGACAGCCTGGTGGAAGAATACATCGACGGCATACAGGCGGGGGCGGAAATCTACGGGAGGAAAGGGGCGTATACGGTCCTTCCGCCCTTCCTCTTTTCGACGGACAAGTGGGGCATCACCAGCCCCAAGCAGGGGATAAAGCTCGGGCCAGTACTGCCGGTGGCCTCGTGCGGGGACGGGGACGGCTCAGCTGGCGTAGGGCTCCGCCGGTCTCTCGGCGCACTTGAGCAAACCCTTACCCGCCTTGCAACGGAACTGGAACTGGACGGCGTTGCACAGGTTGACTTGGTTTTCTCTGATGGGAAGTGGTACATAATCGAAGTGAACCCCCGCCTTTCCGGCCTGAGCGACACCAATGCTATCGCATTCGGGAAGTCCCCGATAGAGCGGCTGCTTGAGGCGGCACTGGGTGGTGGTGACGCGGGCTTTGGAGGCGACAATGCGGGCTGCGGGCTGCCTCTTTCCAGGTGCTCCCTTTGCGGTTTGCTTCCGCATCCCCGTCCTGTCTGCAACTTCAAGATTCCGATCATGACGCAGGAGGATTTGCGGAAAATCGCCTCTCTCCCATACATCCGCGCCGTCCGCCAGCTTGAGAACAAGGCCGCCCGGCAGAAGCGCGAGGTCGGCTACTCGGAAATCATCATAGAAAGCGAGGACGGATTCGCGAGCATCGTCCGGCACCTGGAGGAGCTGGAGAGCCTCTTCCCCGGCAGCATAGACGCGGACTTCCGGGCCAAGCTCACCGGGATGGCTGGATTGCTTGGGTAGGATATGTCCGGCTGTTTGTTTGCAGATTTGTTTGCTGAAATTTAGTATTTTCTGCTTCTTTGTTTGCAAAAATTGATGAGTTACTTGAAAAATCTTTGTATATTTTGTTTTTTTGTTTGTATAAATTGTGTAAAAACTGGAGAAATTGATGAATACAGACGATTTAACAAATTTAGTTCGAGAGATACAAAGAACGAAGTGTGAACGGCAGGATCTTGAAGTCAAGAAGGCTGAGTCAGGAACTCCCAGGTGCTTGTACGATACATTTTCCAGTTTTGCGAACCAGCGTGGTGGCGGAATAATCGTTTTTGGAATTGATGAAAGTCAGGACTTTACTTTAACCGGCGTTCAAAATCCGCAGGATTTACAGAAAGATGTTACGAACCAGGCGTTGCAGATGGAGCCTGTCGTTCGGCCTGTTTTCACGATTGCCGAGGTTGACGGAAAAGTCATCGTCAGCGCGGAAATTGCCGAATGCGATGACTTTGACAAACCGTGCTATTATCGAGGTGTCGGCAAGATGAAAGGGGCCTATGTCCGTGTCGGCGATGCCGACATTCCGATGACCGATTATGAGGTTTACAGTTACGAGGTTTTCAAGCGGAAGATTCAGGACGAGTTTCGTCTGGTTGAAAGGGCGGATCAGGATTCATTTGACCAGGACCGGCTCGGCGAATACTTTTCCGCATTGCGGAGGGCAAAACCCCTCCTGTCTCATCAAAGTGAGGAAAAAATCCTTCAGTTGCAGGGAATCACCGAAAAGGGGATTCCGACTTTGGCGGGAATCATGCTGTTTGGTGAGTACCCGCAGGCTTATTTCCCTCAGCTTTCTGTGACAGCCGTTTTAGTTGATGGATATGAAATAGGGGACAGCCTTGCTGATACGGCGCGGTTCATTGACAACCAAAGGTTTGAGGGACCCATTCCTCGTATGCTTGAAGATTCCTTGGCTTTTGTCCGCAGAAATACAAAAACAGCGACCGTTATAAACGCAGACGGAAAACGTTCCGACAGGGACGAGTATCCGATGCTTGCCGTGCGTGAGATTATCCTGAACGCCTTGATTCATCGGGATTACAGTCTGCACACGGAGAATTCGCCGGTTCGGATACTGATTTTCAAGAACAGGATGGAAGTTGAGAATCCCGGCGGCCTGTATGGACGTATGACGGTAGAGGAACTTGGAAAGACTGCCGGTGATACGAGGAATCCGTTTATCGCTGGGGCATTGGAAGTCCTTAAAATCACGGAGAACCGTTTTTCTGGAATTCCGACAATCAAAAGCGAGATGGAAAAAGCCGGGCTTCAAGGTCCGGTATTCTCAAGTTTGCGGGGAAGGTTCAAGGTTACCCTTTACAACAGGGCTTCCGATTCCGGCAGTTTTCCGAATGAAGCTTCGGGAGGATCTTTCATGTCATTGCTTGATTTCTGCGCCGTTCCCCGGAGCCGGGAGGAAATCGCTGCCTTTGTGGGGGTAAAGACGGTTTTCTATGCCGTAGAGCATTACATAAAACCGCTTCTCCTTTCGGGAAAGCTTTGTATGACGATACCGGAAAAGCCCAAAAGCAAGCTGCAGCGCTATGTGAGGAAGGGGTAGGGCTGTGAACGTGACCTGTCAAAACAGAGAAGTTGGGATGCCTCCATGTTCTCCGAGTTTATGGCTTTGAATTCCGCAGTTGAATAACTGCGGGAAAATGTCAGGAGCCTATACTGTTCTACCAGGAAGTCTTATCCTTCTTGTTCCAGCATCTTGATGAACATATTGCTTTTCAGTTCCTCTCGTGGAAGGAATGGGGCCAAGTCCTCAAGCGGTGCGCTGACGAGCGTTCCGTCCTCGAGCTTCCGGGCTGTGTTCTTTGGCTCAAAAAACTGTGCGGGCGATACAAAAATCTCAAGCATGGCAAAACCGTCAGATTTCATCATCGTATCGAACTGTGTCCTGACCTCATCGTTCGAATGTGCTTCAGCGTAGGGAATACCGAATGCTGCAGCAATTTTCTTGTATTCAGGGAAAGACAGGTCTTTGCTCTCCGGTCCGATTCCTACCTTCGAATGTGCAGAAAATAAATTGCTTTGCGTCTGGCGGATCGAATGATAGCCCTGATTGTTTATCAGGATTATCTTTATGGGGAGCCTGTTCGTTACGATTGTCTGGAGTTCCTGCAGGTTCATCATGATGGAACCGTCGCCTTCCAGGCATATCGTCGTCTGCTGTCCGTTTGCCACACATGCGCCGATTGCGGCGGGAAGTCCATAGCCCATGCTTGCGATGGCGTTGTTGTTGAAGAAACGGGATCCTTTCTTGATGAACCAGGTCTGATGGCCCGCTACACAGCAGGTGCCGTTGCTCGTAACTGTGACCATGTTCTCCGGCAGTGAACGGCTAATGATGTCAAATGCCGCATATGCATTGGCGAAGCCGTCGCTTTCATTTTTATGTTTCTCAAGTACGACCGGATATTTCTTCTTCCAGTTCCGGCATGCGGCAATCCAGTCTGTACCGGCAAAAACAGGAGATGATTCGTTTTTCAGACATTCATAGATGCTTGTAAAGAAGTCCTTTGCATCGGCATGTATCTGCATCTCCACGTGGATTGTCCGCTTTTTTAATTCTGCAGGGTCTATGTCAACCATGATGACTTCGGCTTCCCGTGCCCATGTCTTGTAGTCGTAGCCTGTCACCCTGATGGGGAGGCGGTTCCCGACGGCAAGAATGAGGTCGGCATTCTGGACGGCGAAGTTTCCCGGTCTGTCGCCCATGTTACCGCCCCGTCCGACATACAGGGGGTGCTCTGTCTCGATCAGATCTATGGCATCCCAGTAAGTACAGACAGGAATGCCCAGTTTTTCTACTGCTGTCCTGAATTCGGGATATCCGCCGGACAGACGTATTCCGTTTCCTGCATACAGAACGGGACGGCTGGCATTCTTTATTTTTCCGATGACTGTTTTGACGGTTTCCTGCGGAACTTTGGCAGGGAGGAGTGAGTCGTCCTCCTTCTGTTCAGCACTTCCGTAATATCCTCTCAGGCCGACAGTCTCTATCTCTGCGCCCTGAAAATTTACCGGAATGTCAATCCATGCGGGGCCGGGCCTTCCTGTCGTGGCAGCATGAAGTGCCCTCTCCAGAACAAAACGGATGTCTTGCGGATTTTCCAGCATGACGGCGTATTTGCACATACAGGAAACGGATTTTGTTATGTCGAACTCCTGATCGCCCACTGCGCGAAGCTTATAGCCTTCCGTGAACTGTTCGTTGTAGCGTGCGGTCGTATCATAGCGTACCTGCCCGGAAAGGATGAGCATGGGAATGGAATCCAGCCATCCGCCTACTACACCGGTAATTGCGTTTGTTCCTCCTGGTCCTGTCGTGACGCAGACAGCTGCAATTTTGTTATTGAGCCGTGCATAGCCTTCTGCTGCCATTGCACATGCCTGTTCGTGGTGGTTGTATGTACTGTGGAGTCCATCCTTGTGGCCGAGAGCATCGTTCAGGTGCATTGCACCTCCGCCGACGACCGTGAAAACATCGGTAATACCGTTGTATACCAAAAAATCCGCTATGTAATCTGCAAGCCGCTGTTTCATATACTGAATTCAACCTTTCGAGTTAATGTACTTTTGTTGTTCCGGGCGTTTCTGTACGCTGTCGGTGTCCCTGAGAATCCGCAGGAAGAGTTCCATGCAGACACGGGCATCGTCTTCGGCCCGGTGGGCATTGAGGACCTCTATGCCGAAGCGTTTGGCAAGGGACTGGAGCTTGTAGGGACCTTTCTCCTCCCCGTTCGCCAGCAGCGGGTATGCCCAGCGGGAAAAGGTCAGGGTGTCTACCGTCATGTTGCTCAGCTGCGGCAGCCCCGCCCTGATCAGGCTGGCGTTCACGAATTTCACGTCGAACTGCGCGTTGTGCGCGACAAGCACCGCCTTTTTGCCTGCGTATTCGCAGAAACGGCGGACGACTTCGGCAGCGGGAGGTGCGTCCTTTACCATTTCGTCATCGATGTGGTTTATGGACGTAATGAACGCACTGATGGGCTTCTCCGGCTTTATGAGGCAGTTGAAGCTTTCGCCGATAGGCCCGTCTTTGTTGAACTTGACTGCCCCTATTTCAAGCAGTTCGTCGTGTTCCGCCTTGAGACCCGTTGTTTCCGTATCGAATGCGACAAACGGCCGCCCTCCTTCAAAGAGGGCTGCCATCTGCCTGAATGCGCGGAAGAGCCTTGCTTTCTCAATCCTGATGCCGCCTATCTCTCCCGCACAATCCCCTTCATTATTTTGCAGCATTCAAAATCGTGTTTATTTCTGCTACAATCTTGTCACAGAGACTGCCGGCTTCTTTGCGGGCTGCCTCAAGACCTGCATCGTTTCCTCCGGCAACGGGAACGACGCTGTTGACGTAGAACTTGATTTTGGGCTCAGTTCCGCTCGGCCGGGCGCTGACGACCGTACCGCCTTCAAGGAAGAACTGAAGCACATTGCTCTTTGTCCAGGGCAGGCTCTTCTTTGCGGCCGGATTGGCCGGGTCAAATTCGACCTGCTGCTGGATATCGCGGATCTTGACGACCTTCCTGCCGCCCAGACTCTTAAGCCCGTCCTCGCGCAGCTTCGTCATGATGCCTTTCATGATGCCGGGGCCGGAGATGCCTTCAAAGTATTTGCTGATGGCCCGGTCTTCAAAGTAGCCCAGGTTCCTGTACAGCTCGTTCAGGCGCTCCAGAAGGCTCTTGCCCTTGCTTGCCCAGTAAAGGGTCATTTCGGCACACATAGCGGCCGCAGAAACGCCGTCCTTGTCGCGGACTTCGGTTTCAACCAGGTAGCCGTAGCTTTCTTCGAGGCCGAAGGCATAGTGTTCTTTTCCTTCCTTTTCCATCTGGGCCTCGTCAAAGGCAATCCACTTGAAGCCGGTCAGCACTTCATGCACGGCAACCCCGTAGCTTTTTGCAACGGCATCGCAGAAGGGGCTGGTAACGATGGAGCGGACGAGCACCGGGTTTGCCGGCATACGGCCGAATTCTTTCTTGGACAGCAGCACGTAGTCGGCAAGGAGGGCGGCCATCTGGTTTCCGCTGACGAGGACATACTTTCCGTTCTTGTCGGGGAATGCAGTGCCGAAGCGGTCTGCGTCCGGATCCGTTGCCATGACGACGTCGGCCTTCTCTTTTTCCGCAAGGGCAACCGCCATCTTGAGTGCGGGTGCTTCCTCGGGATTCGGCTTTTCGACGGTCGGGAAGTTGCCGTCTCCCTCACGCTGCTCGGGGACGGTGATGACCTTGAGTCCCAGGTCTCCCAGGACTTTCTCGACGTGCATTGCGCCCGTGCCGTGGAGCGGGGTGTACACGATCTTGACGCTGCCTGCCTTTTCCTTGATGAGTTCAGGGCGGAAGAGCTGCTTCTTTATCATCGTCTGGAACTTGTCGTCGATTTCCTTGTCAATGAGGACGATTTTGCCGCTCTTGATCCCTTCTTCGCGGGAAATCAGCTTGACTTCCTGAACGGCGTTTACTTCGTCTATGATGCCGACGTCATGCGGTTCAACAACCTGCGAACCGTCTGCCCAGTAGGCCTTGTAGCCGTTGTACTTGGGCGGATTGTGGCTGGCGGTAACGACGACGCCCGTCTGGCAGCCCAGCTCACGGATGGCGAAGCTCAGCTCCGGCGTGGGACGCAGGCTGGTGAACAGGTATGCCGTGATGCCGTTTGCGGCGAAAACACGGGCAGTAATGTCCGAGAATTTGTCGTGATTGCGGCGGCTGTCGTAGGCGATGCAGGCCTTGAGGGTGCCGGCCTTTGCCTCCGCAGGGAATGCCTTTATGATATAGGAAGCAAGGCCCTGGGTAGCCTTGGAGATGTTCAGCGTGTTCATGCGGTTCGTACCGCCGCCCATGACGCCCCGCAGGCCTCCGGTACCGAACTCGAGGCTCTGGTAGAAGCGGTCCTCAAGCTCTTTATACGCAGCCTCGTCTGAGGACTTCGCAAGAAGATCCTCCACTTCCTTGCGGAAAGCCTCGTCCTTCTCTTCGGCAATGTATTCCTTTGCCTTCTTCAAAATCTCGTTCTTGTCCATAGTCTGTCCTTCACGTATGTACTTTAGCAATTAGTATATCACATAATGCCGTTTTGTGCTATAAGGATTTTTATGCCCGGCGAAAAATCCCGGAACTTGCAGAACCGGCAAAAAAGCGGTATATTTAGTGCCTGCCGCGTTTTAGGCGCAGCTTTCTCTGTCTGTTTTGCCGTGTAAGGACTGTTTTCCCGGGTAGATGCGCCGTACTTCCTAATTAGATTATCTGAGTATCCTAACTGGAGTGCCGGGTACACTCTAGCTAGAGTGTACACCCTATACAGGCCTGGAGACACACCCTATACCGAGCTGGAGACACACCCTATACAAGGCTGTAGACACACCCTATACAGGACTGTAGATACACCCTATACAGGGCTGTAGATACACCCTATACAGGGCTGTAGGTACAGCCGCTTTCGTCCTGTTTCCGTGCTGTATTTGTTCCGATGCAGCTGCCGTTTATGTGCGCTTTATCTTTTTCAGCAGCCACTCCACGGCTCCGAACAGCGTACGGTGGCGGGTGTTCATGATGAGCCCGCGAAGCTCGTTAAGTTCCTGCTCCTGGGCGGCAATCCGGCTGGACTGCTCGCAGATTGTCGAGTTCAAACGGTCTATGAGCTGGTGAAGTTGCGAGTCATAGGACTGGCACAGTTCCTCCAGCGTGATGCCATAGTCGGCCTGAAAGAGGCTGTCGAACTCAACGGTCAGATTCTGGGCGGCCTGTTTCTGCGCGACTATCGAATAGTCGGGACTGCTCCCCGTAAGCACGTGGAAAAGAGAGAGGTTCTCCGGCTCGTGAAGTCTTTTGTCTTCCTGCAGCCGCAGTATCTTGGTCCTGTGGAAGCCTACGTGTTCCGGGAGGAAGCTGAGCAGGACCGGCGTCAGGGGCCGTATGTGCGATGGGTCGTTGTAGAAGTTGCAGCTCCCTACGGCAGGATTCTCCGGGTTTGGAGTCTCCAGAATCAGAAGCCCCGCCGGTTTGAGAACCCGTTTTGCTTCGTGGACAAGCTGCATCAGTATGTCGAACGGAACGTGCTCCGCGATGTGGAAACCCGAGACAATGCACAGGCTTTCATCGGCTGCCTCTTTCAAGGCTGCGAGGGCATCTTTTTTCTGACATGAGAAATTCTTCTCCGTACAGTATGCGACCATGGCATCGTCCAGGTCAACACCGGCTGCATCAATGCCGTTCTCCTGCATCAGCTCAAGCCATTCCCCGCGCCCGCAGCCAAGGTCCAGGGCCTTGCAGTCAGCATACAGGCTGCGGCACTTCTGCACGAAGGGAAGGTATGCTGACAGCCTGCTCTTTATCTGCTCCCGTGAACCGCGGTATTTCTGTTCGAATTCAAAGTAAAAGTCCATGGTTCAGTCTCCTGCATGATTTTTTTGTTTCATTTTTGCTCATCTTCTTGTCTTATGAGCGTCCATGATGTTATTGATACTGTCCTGTCAGACCTGTTTTCACTGAACAGCTCAAAGTCCTGGACGATTTCCGGAATCTCAAAATCAAATGCAGCTCGGGTACTTTCTGCAGTATATGTAAATGGATAGTGTAAATCTCCAAGATGGGAATAGATTTTGACTTGTAGGCAATCAAGATTACTTCCCGTCATTACGACCTTGTATTTTCCGGGAAGTACCGTCCAATATGGTCCCCAGCATGTACCTGCCGGCTCCAAGAACCTTGTTCCGTCTCTATCATGCCCCCCCTTTATATTTCTTCCATCAAATTTTTGCATTCGTTCTTTCATCATTAGTATGGGGGAAAATGCATGCGGATACCATGTCTTTGTGGCTAAATCAAAGCCATAGATGCCTTTGAGCTGTTTTTTCATAACTATATAGTCAACTGCGAGAGGATAGTTTTCATGTGAGATGTCAAAGAGATTCCATTCTGCTGGTGTACTTCCTGAATAGCCGTTCATCGTTGGTACGTTTTTATGAGTTGCAATCTCATACGCATCCATCATGTATGCAGTTGGCGAATTGCTTGATTTGCGGGAGTCAGTTACGAAAAAAGCCTTGCATTCGCTGGGAGGAGAAGGAATAGATGCCAAGAAAACTTTCTGTTCATCGGAATTCCATTTTGAATATATTCCTCCAATGCGTATTTGTGATAGAAACAGGAGAGGAATCAAAACTATGGCGGTGAAAGCTGCAGGACGAGTCATTTGGAGCTTCTTTTGCCAGAGGTTTCCATATACAGAGACGGATATTGAAACTGGAAGGCTAAGAAAAAACATGAATCTTGCTGCTGCACGGATGGATTTTCCACCTGGAATCAATTTCCAGATAAAATACCACATGGAGAGTCCCGAATTACTTAGCTTTATCACAAGGAGATATCCGATAACACTGGAAATGGAGAGTGCATGTATGAGGGAAAAATATATACTGTTGTTTGGTAGGAGTTTTTTTGAAAAGAATAGTGAATATACGAAGAGACTAAAAAGAATGAAGCTCATTCCCGCTTCAAGCTCTCCCCTTTCTGCCATTCCAAGTTTTCGTATGAGCCTGCCCAGTAAAAAGTTTTCGGTGCCAACATTCAATATGTCAGCCAGCTCTGGCAGATAGAAAAAAGTATCATCCCATGTGTACCCGCCAGACTCCTTAAGTATTGGCAGATAGACAAATAAGAATGGTATAAGTAAAATTATGGTAAATAGAATATACTTAGGAAGATCCAATTTAAATATTGACAAGACCTGAAGAGTTTCTTTTAAGGGATTATTTCCTTTTGCATTTTCTATGCATAAATAGACAGCAAGGAGAATAAGTGAGAATATGGTTGTAAAAAAAGCGATGTACCACCCGGTGTAAACAATAAGGACATATACTGTGATAAATGCATAGCAATTCTTATTTCTTACTTTTCTGTTTGAAAAATTTTGGATGATGTTTGCCAGTAATATCGAAAGGAATGGTAGTATGCTGATACAATATAATTGCGTATGCCCTGCTGCAAGGGTTGCAAATGTTGTAGAGTGAAAAAAAGCAATTACTCCGAATAGACTCCATGCAGCATTTATGCCTAGTTTCTTTCTTAGTAAGAAATACAGGGAATAGGAACCAAAAATATGGAGCAAAATCAAAGTGAACTTGTATGCCTTGTACATGCTGCAGCCGAAAAAACGAAAGAGGCTGGAGATGATTCCAAATCCAAGAAACATATCGGATCGACCGAGAGCCCCTGCGTAAGGGTAAAACATTGCTAAATCGGCAAATTTTTCTTTCCCGGTAAAAAAACGAAACCAATGTTCAGTTAAAAGCATGGTTAACCTTCCGTCGCCACAGTCACCGAACAGGTTTGAATTCCCTATGACATTGCGAAAGAAAAAGGTTTCAAGCGCGATTATTACACCTGCACAGATGAAATCTTCCTTGTGCTTCTGTATTGTATTCATTCGGTCTTTTCCCCTGTCAGTATTTCGAGCAGCTTTTTGCCGTGCTCCTGCCAGCTGGTGAGATGTATTCCTGAGCTGGCAGGTGCCTTGCCCGCACGGAACAGGGAAATCCACTCCTCCACTGCATCTGCAAGGTTTTCAGGCTCAAAACCCGAGAAATAGAAGGCATTGTCCCCTGCAATTTCACGGAATACCGGGATGTCGCGCAGTATGAGGGGCTTGCCGTAATAGGCCCCTTCGGTCACTGCGAGGCCGAAGCCCTCCCATTTGCTCGGGACAAGCACAGCATCAGCGGATTTATACAGGCTGTCGAGCTCCTCGTCGCTTATGCCGCCTTTGTGCCAGAAGAGGTTTGTCCCATAGTTCGGGCTTGACTCTATGAGCCGGACGGTCTTTTCTACCTTCCAGCCCTCCCTGCCGACAATATCCAGTCGGACGTTCACGTCCCGCTTCCTGAGCAGGTCGAATGCCTGTACCGCCTGGTCATGCATCTTGCGCGGCTCCACGGTGCTGACCATGAGCAGGCGGACCGCATTTCCTTCGCTGCAAGGAGTCTTGGGTTCCGTTTCTGTGGCTGGCCGGATCCCACAACGGCTGGAAAAGTCGCAGCCCAGCCAGGAGTATCCGAATGTGAGATTTGCAGACCGCTCTCCATCCGGGTGGCTGCGGAAATAGGCTTTTACGTCATCTATTGTTGCTTTTGAGTTGCCAATGATTCCCGTGTAGCGTACTATGACCGTGAGCCACTTACTGAATGCAGTAACCAGAGCATCATCACATGTTTCGGGAAAGCGAATGGGAATCAGGTCATGAATAAAGAACCATATTTTCACACCCTTTGTGTATAATTTATCAAGCGAAGTCGTGTTTTTGGGTGTTTCCACAAGGCTGATATCGGAGGAATAGATTATGTCTCCGGGGAGAGGGGTTATTTCCAGTCCCGTTTCACAGTCAAACAGGCCTTCCCCTTCTTCGTCAAAGTAGAAAGGGACAATCTTGAATTCACCGTTCAATCCGTACAGGAATTTCAGCTCTTCTTTTTCTACCCTTTGAACTCCTGTTCCTGCATCAATTTTACGCTGCACTGTTACATCAAAGAACAGTGTTTTTTCCTTTTTCCAATAATCCGTATAAGCTTTCAGTTCGTTGAGCAGTAAGGCTTTCACGTTCTCCGGTGCGAAATCCTTCAGCCGCTCCCGGCCATTCGCAATCAGCGAGTTGCGCAGCTTTTCGTCCGTCATCACCATGTCAATCGCTTCCGCTACGATTTCAGGTTCCTTGCGTTCAAGCAGGAGTCCTGCCCCGCCCAGTGTCTCCGTGACCGCACTGGATTTGTATGCGATGATGGGAACTTCATAGTGCATGGCTTCCAGCAGGGGAACGCAGAATCCCTCATGCTCGCTCAGGCAGAGGAACACATCGGCATTCCTGTAGTATGCATCCTTCTCGCTGTCAGATACATGGCCTGTGAAAGTTACGCCGTCCAGAGCTGTGAAGCGCGGGTATGCTTTGAGGGCCTCTGCATAGTCATCTTCTCCGCCTCCAAGCAGAATCAGGCGGCTGCTTGGGTTGATGTTCTTGTGGTAGATGTAAAATGCTTCCAGTATATCATGCTGCTTCTTGTTTGGAGCAAGCCGACCGACAAAGAGGATGTTCGCGGAGTCGCCTTTGTCCTTCCGTACGGCAGCCTGCTCCCTGAACTGGCAGATGACGGGCAGGACGTGGACGGGACAGAGGTAGCCGGCTTTTTCCAGTTCTGCCTTGTTGTAGGCTGAGACTGCAAGACAGAGGGAAGGTACCAGACGCAGGAATTTGAGCTGCTTCAGACCCTCTCCGCAACGTTCCGCAGCTGCCGGGTCTTCGTAGTCTTTGAAGAAGTGCGGCGGAGTTATATTGTGGTAGATGAATATCTTGTGTCCCGGCCTTTCGCCGAGCGTGAGCATATAATCCCATGCAACGGAGACATGGCAGATGAGTATGTCCGCATCATCCTGATACTCGTGTATGCTCTTTATGCCGCTTATGCCGTTGTTTTGCAGTTTGGGGTCTATCTGCTCCGCATAGATGTCACCGCCGTAGCCTGCTTCCCTCAGGCAGTCGCGGATGGCAAGGCAGTCGTTCCCGATTGCGTCCCCGTAGGATATGGTGGGGAGTATCTGAATTATATGCGGTAAACGGGATGTGGTATATTCCTGCTTCATTTTTTTTACTTTCCGCTCCTGTTTCCGCTCTTGCAGGGATTTCCGTGTGCTGCGTTCAGTTCCTGCGTATACTGACGCTGCAGGATGTCAAGCTGCTGCTGCAGGGTGTCAATCCGCTTGCTCAGGATGAGGTTTGCTTCAAGCAGGGCTTTGTTAAAGTTCCGCTGTCTGTCCATGTTCCGGAAGAACAGAAATTTGTTTGCCTTGCGGATAAGTTTCTTGACGAGGAGCCTAAAGCCCGTGTCGTTCAAGTCAAAGTAGTAGTCTATGTCCTTGCAGGCATCTGCTTCTTTCAGGTATTGCCGCGTTGTCCGTGAAAGGTCACACAGTGATTCGGAAAGGCATTTCTGTTTCCCGGTAAGGTAGTCTGCTGTGAAAAACTCATCAAAGCTCTTTTTGGGTTTCAGACGGGCATTTCGTGCTGCCGCCCGTGCGGCAAGGTCCCCGGCAATCTTTGTGAAATCCAATTCCGTCATTACAAGCAGCGCCTCCGTCCTGCCGTGCAAGTATAGCATAAAGAGGGCAGGGACGGAAAGGGGGCACCGGGCCCGCATCCGCGGTATTGCACGGAAATGCCGGGAAATTGACTTGTTGCCGGAAATTGCATATACTTTAACGCCGTGAACCGCTTGCAAAAGATACTGCTGTACCGGGAAATGATTGCCAGTCTCGTCAGACGCGATCTGAAAGGACGTTATAAGGGGTCTTTTCTGGGGTTTCTGTGGACCTTCATCAATCCCCTGCTTCAGATGCTTGTCTATACCCTTGTTTTTTCAATCATCATGAAAAGCGGCGTGGATCATTATTACATATTCCTCTTTGTTGCGCTTATTCCCTGGATATTCTGTTCATCCTGCGTGAGCGGCGGGTCCGACTGCGTGTTCTGTTCCAAGGACCTCGTGAAGAAGATTTATTTTCCCCGGGAAGTCCTTCCCATATCCTTCGTGACGGCTGCCTTCATCAACATGCTGCTGTCATACCTTGTCGTGTTTGCCGTCATCGTCATCAGCGGTTTCGGCATCCGCTGGGATATCCTGTACTATCTTGTTCCGGTAGTCATCGTTGAGTATTTCCTTGCGCTCGGCCTCTGCTTCCTGTTTTCCGCCCTGACGGTCTACTTCCGGGACCTCTTTTATTTCCTGGGCATCCTGACGATGCTCTGGCAGTTCCTGACCCCGGTGATGTTCTCCCAGGACCGGGTCGTTGAGGCGCTGTCGGAACGTTCCCCCCTTCTGCTCAAGCTCTGGTACCTGAATCCCATGACTCCGGTCATAAACTGCTTCCGGGACGTCATGTACTATAAGCGGGTGCCGGATCTGGCCATGCTTTCTTCTGCCGTGGGCTTCGGCCTTTTTTTCCTCATAACCGGCTGGTTTGTCTTCGGCAGGCTCCAGAAAGGCTTTGCGGAGGTCATGTGATGAACCCGGAGAACATCATTGAAGTCCGGGATCTGGTCAAGCAGTTCAAGGTCCGCTCGGATTCAGGGTTCAGCCTGAAGCGGCTGGTCCTTTTTGGCAGGGGACGGAGCCGTCCCTACGAACTCCGCCCGGTCCTGAAAGGAATCAGTTTTGCCGTGAAGGGGGGGGAGTCCGTTGCCCTGATCGGGCACAACGGCTGCGGCAAGAGTACGACGCTCAAGCTTTTGAGCGAGATAATCTATCCGACATCCGGCACGATAGAAAAGAAAGGCCGGGTTTCCAGCCTGCTTGAACTGGGGGCGGGCTTTCACCCTGACATGAGCGGCAGGGAGAATATCTTCATAAATGCTTCGATTTTCGGCCTGCCGAAGAAGGAGATAAGCCGGCGGCTGGATGACATCATCGCATTTTCGGAGCTGGAACACTACATTGACAATCCGGTCCGTACCTATTCTTCGGGAATGTACATGCGCCTTGCCTTTTCCGTCGCGATAAACGTCGATGCCGACATCCTGCTGGTGGACGAGATTCTGTCCGTCGGCGATGCGGCCTTTCAGGCCAAGTGCTTTGCGAAGATCAAGGAAATAAAGCGTTCCGGGACGACCATCGTCCTGGTTTCGCACAGCATGGATCAGGTGCGGCAGGTCTGTGACCGTGCCATCTGGCTCAACGACGGCCTGATTGCGGCCGAAGGGGACTGCCGGGACGTGACGGAACGCTATCTGGCGTTCATGCAGGACAGGATAGACGGACGGGGCTAGGGAATAGTAAATAGGCATGGATATCTTTACCCCCTTCCGCCTGCTGCGGGGGCATGCGGGCGGTCTGATCAATTATCTTTTCCTCTTTGACCGTCAGCGGCCGGCAGGCGAAAAGCATCTGTTCGTCGATGTGACGGAGATTCACCGGGTGAATTCCCATACGGGGGTTCCGCGGGTTACCAGCAGTGTCCTGAAGGAACTGTACCGGCTGAACCTGCCCTACCGCATTGTGGAAGTCTATGCCCGTCCACACCACGAGGGTTTCTTTTCCGTTGCCCGGCGGCGGCCCATACGGGTTGCCCGGGGCGATGTCTTCTTTGGCCTGGATCTTTCCAAGTTTTTGACCCAGAAAAACCGCTGGTTCCTCGACCGGATGTACCGTTCGGGCATTCCCGTCTACTTTTATGTCCACGACCTTATTCCGATTACCTTCCCGGAAAACTGCAGCCCCAACGTCGTCAGGGCCTTCCCCAGGTGGCTTGCAACGGTCTCCCGCTATTCCGGTCTCATTGCGAACTCCCGCAGTACCCGCGATGAATTTGCCGACTATTTTTCCAGGGGGGAGCACCGGGCAGCCAATGAACGCCTCCTGATTGATTTTGCCTATCCGGGAACGGACTTTGCCTCTCTGGCTCCCGGCGGGGCGGGCCTGCGGGACGGGCAGCCCGGATTGCAGGCAGGCCGCCGTGACGGCCGGATTGCCTTCATTGCGGTCGGCGCCATTGAAAAGCGGAAGGGCTACGGTCAGCTGCTGGGCGCCTTTGAACTGCTGCGGAAGAAGGGTGTTGACCTGTCGCTGACCATTGTCGGTCCTGCGTATGAGCGGGGCGGAGCGGTGGAGCAGGCGATTTTTTCCAGTTCCCATTATGGCACGAGCCTGTTCTGGTACGACAGCTATGTCAGCGATGAAAAGCTTGCGTCCCTCTATGCCGAAAGCGATGCCTATATTTCGGCAAGCTGGGCGGAAGGCTTTGGCCTGCCGGTCATCGAGGCCGCCAGCTATGACAAGCCGCTCATCCTCCGTGACATTACCGTGTTCCGTGAGCTGGGTGGGGAAGGGGCCTTTTATTTTTCCGGGGTCTCGGCGGAAAGCCTTGCAGCCGCCCTTGAAGACTGGATTTCCCTTTACCGGACGTCGCAGGTTCCCCTGCCGTCCGTCAGGGGGCGGAGCTGGCGCTCGTGTGCAGAAGATATATGCCGGATAATCCTCCCCGAATACCGTGCTGCAGCCGCTGCCGAGCAGGAAAAGCGGAAGGCTGCGAAGCCTGCCTGCGATGTTTCGGTCATTATCGTCAACTATAATACCTGCAGCCTGCTCCGCGACTGCCTTGCGTCGATATATGCAAGGACGGAGGGAATTGCCTTTGAAGTGCTGGTCAGCGACAATGGTTCGACGGACGGCTCTGCCGAGATGGTGCGGAAGGAGTTTCCGCAGGTGGAACTGCTGGAAAACCGGGCGAACCTGGGCTTTGGGGCTGCAAACAACCGTGCCCTGGACCGGGCGGTCGGGAAGTATGTCTTCTATTTAAATAGCGATACGGTGCTCGTCAATAATGCCGTGAAAGTCTTCTTTGACTACTGGGAATCCCATGCCGGTGATGCCATCAGCTGCCTGGGCTGCAACCTGATGTGGCCGGACGGGCAGTTCTGCCGGTCGGCGGGTGAAAGCCGGAACGGACGCTTTAAGTCGGCTGCCGATTTCAGGCGCAACCAGCGTAAGCTGTGCTTCCGCTCCTATCGGGTTGCGATGCGGCACTATGTTTTTAAGCGGCCCTTGCGGCTCGTGGAAGACCAGGACCCTCCGGTGGAAAAGCGGGTTGGCCCGGTCGGCTATGTGACCGGTGCCGACCTGTTTCTCCTGAACAACGGGCAGGCACGCTTTGACGAGGGCTATTTCATGTATTACGAGGAGGTAGACCTCGAGTATGCCCTTTCTGCCGCAGGGAAGCAGCCCGTATTGATTGACGGACCGCAGATTATCCATCTTGAAGGGGCGTCATCGGTCAGGAACAGGTACGAAATCAAGGATCAGACCGACTTCTCCAAGATACAGATGAGCCTGTCCGCCATCCGCTTTTTCAAGAAGCATGCGCTCATCAGCCCCGGGACGCTCTTCCTTACCAAGCTCTATACGGCCCTGCTGTGGCTGAACCCCCTCATTTTCAGGAGTACCCGGCGCTATATACGGCGCCTGGCCTCGCTCTAGTGTCCTTGTGCCGCGGCAGGCTGACTGGCCGACAGGCCGGTGCAGTTCCGGCGGACAGCCGGAGCCTCCCTGCTTACAGGTTCATGCCCTCAAGGATGGCCTTGAGCGACTTGAGTTCGTCCGCCGTCAGCGTAATGCCCTTTCCCATCTTTTCATGGTCGGGAGACCAGGAGCGGATGTCGTATTTTGCGGGCCGGTCACCCCAGGAAACGAGGTTCAGCTCCAGATTCCAGCCTCCCTTGCCTTCTGAAATCACCTTCCGGTCGTTATTGTCTGCAAATTTGAACGTAAACGAATCTGCCATAATTTTCCCCTTTGTCCTTAACAATCTTTCCTGTATGCTATATAATAGCACAAAAATGCGCCTGGTGGAAGTTTTAAAATACAATACAAAAATTCTGCTAAATGGCCGATAACCTAGGTGGTATTTCATTTAAAACTATGGGAGGAAAAATGGTAACGGTAAAGCGTTTAGCGCTTGTGCTTCTCGCAGTAAGTTCCCTGTTCTTTGTGGCATGCGGTTCTACTCCGAAAGATGATTCAAGCTCCTCAAGCAGTGCGGGCTCCTCTTCGCAGTCACGTACGGGGTCGGGATCAGGTTCCGGCTCAGACTCTTCTGACGCCAATGGAAGCGGCAGGAACTCCTTCAGTGACGGCAGCGGCTCCGGTTATGGTGATGATGACTCCGCTTACGGCGATGACGACTCCGATTATGATGATTCCGACTCTGACGATGATTCCGGCTCTGATGACGATGAAGATGGTTCCGGTTCCGGGTCGGGAAGCTCATGGGGCTTCGGTTCCGGCTATGACGACGACGATGAAGATGAAGAGTTCGATGAGGATACTGCGTCAAACTATAATGCCCTTTTCAGGATGATAGAGAAGTCCCGGGCCAAGGCGATTGAAGCCGGTGCCGAGGATGATGATGCGACGTCCGATTTCCTTGCTGCCCTTGACGAAGAGTACCTCAGGCAGAAAGCCCTTGCCGAAGAAGACGGCATTTCTCCCGAGATGACGAACATCCTCCGGCAGATACAGGCAGCCTATGCCGGGCTTGAGCAGTATGAGCAGGCAAAGGCAAAGAAGCAGATCATAGACGACAACGACTATGCTTCGAACAACGAGCGGGCGTACAACGAAGGTGCAGGCCTGCTCGAAGAGCTTGAGGAAATCATGGCGGACAGCGACAGCTTCTTTGAAGAGCTCCGCTCCGGCGATTCCGATGTCGGTACTCAGTTCCTGAACAAGGCAACGAAGGCAAACACGGACTTTACGAATGTCCTCAAGGCTGCCGCAAACAATATGCGCACCGAGGCCTTTAAGGCGAAGAAGCAGGCGGACAGCGTAAAGGCATCCGTTTCCCGCAAGGACGACTACGATGACGGTGTTTCCGAGTTCCGTGCCGGTGATTCCAACTACATTACCGGCAGCGTAGACGAGTCCATTGAAAACTATACGAACGCACGGGATATCTTTGCAACCCTGTATGAAGAGGTTTCTGCTGCCCGTGCCGAAGCCCAGAAGAAGATTCAGGCGGCAAAGCAGCGGGTCAAGAAGGCCCGGGGTGTTGCCGACGAAGCTGACAAGACGGATCCGCTGACCGAAAAGATTGACGGCATTGAAGACCACGACGCCAAGCTCCTTGAAGACGATGACTTCTCCGATGCGGAGAATTCCTACGTCGAGATTGACGAGGAGCTGGATGCCGATGGAGGTGACTTATGATCAAGAAGTGTACGTGTGTCATCGCGGCGTTGTTTCTGTCAGCAGCCTTTGCTTTTGCGGTGAAATACAGCTATAGGGACAATGTGTACCAGAAGCTTGCGGAAGAGTATTCGGTCAAGGCCGACAAGGCCCTTGATGCGGGTGACTACGATCTCGCAATCGAGTATTCCGAGAAGGCGGAAGAGAATGCCGCCCTTTCCGAGGAGTTCATCAGGAGTCTGCGGCGGCGGGCCGAGGCAGAAGAACTGCTTGCCAAGGCAAAGGAACGGCTTGACTACGCGCGCAAGATCGGTGCGGACGAAAACTATCCGGTTGCCTTCAATGCTGCTTCCGACTATTACGACGAGGCGGAAGAGGCATTTGACGATGAGGATTACGAGAATGCAGCCGACCTTGCCCGCAAGGTACTCGATACCCTGTCCGGCATAAAGGGCATTTACGGACTGCCGCGCTTCTACATCGTCCAGCCGTGGGAAATCACGAGGGACTGTCTGTGGAACATCTCCGGCCGTACCTACGTCTACAACAACCCCTGGCTGTGGGAGAACCTCTACCGTGCCAACCGGGAGAAGCTGCCGGATCCGAATAATCCCAACCTGATTCTGCCGGGCATGAAGCTGGAAATTCCGTCCATTTCGGGCGAATACCGCAGCGGAACCTACGATCCGAATCAGACCTACGATACCTACAGTCCCAACTACAGCCATAAACGCTAGTGGCGGACCGTTTCTGAGGAGGGGGCAGCCCCTCTTCCGCGACTGCTGGGCCAGTGTGAAAGCTTCTGCTTTTGCACTGGCTCTGTTGTTTTAAACCCGCCTTTCTGCTATACTTTCCCGATATGACGATTGTAGAGCTTGAGAATGTAAACAAGAAATACCAGCAGGGAAAGGTTTTTGTCCCTGCAGTCAATGACATGTCCTTCAAGATAGAGAAGGGGGAGTTTGCCGCCATTTCCGGTCCGTCCGGTTCCGGCAAATCCACCCTGCTGAACCTGATAGGCCTCATTGACCTGCCTTCTTCCGGCCGCATCGTCATAAACGGAATCGACGTATACGAGGGCTTTACCCTGCCCGACAACGACAAGCTGCCGTCCGACCTTGACCGGCGCATAACGGGCATCCGGTCCGCAAACCTTGGATTCATCTTCCAGAACTTTAACCTGATTCCCGTCCTTGACGTCTTTGAGAACGTTGACCTGCCCCTCAACCTGCTGGACAAAAAGGGTGCGGGGCTCTTTAAGCATAAGAAGGAACGGGACGGCTGGATAAACTACCTGATCGATACGGTCGGTCTGACCGACTGGAAGGCCCATCGGCCTGCGGAACTTTCCGGCGGCCAGCGGCAGCGGGTGGCAATAGCCCGGGCGCTGGCAACCAAGGCGCCGGTCATCCTTGCCGACGAACCGACTGCCAACCTTGATTCCCGGAACAGCGAGCAGATCCTGCTCCTGATGCAGAAGCTCAATAAGGAACTTTCCACGACCTTTATCTTTTCGACTCATGACCAGCGGATTGTCGAGATGTGCAATCACGTCATCTACATCCTTGACGGCCGCGAAGTGGACGAGAAGCACCGGGACTAGCAGGCGTTCCGCGCGGG
Organism: uncultured Treponema sp.; assembly: GCA_946410085.1. Lineage (GTDB taxonomy): Bacteria > Spirochaetota > Spirochaetia > Treponematales > Treponemataceae > Treponema_D. Next base: position 52,033 of record CAMJZA010000010.1, read on the forward strand.
GCGGGCGCCGGTCAGCGGAACATGCCGGCTGCAACCCGTGCCCGTGCCGGCAATTGCGTTAGTAGTGGGGCGGCTTCCTGTTCGGTATGTCGCCTTCAAGCAGGTCTGACATATCCCGTATTTTTGCTGCCATGAGCCTGTTTTCATCGCGGAGCCGGGCAAGTTCCTCGCTGTGGGAGACCGTGACTTCCTGCAGCTGCTTGACGAAGTCTTCCATATAGGTGAGCTTTATCTCAAGAGCCGTCAGCCGTCCGTCCATCCGTTCATAGTCGTTTTCTGCCATAAGCCGATTATCCCCTTTGGACTGCCCCCTGTCAAGGCGGGAACTGCGGGAGTCGTGCGGCCTGCCGGAATACGGGGCCTGTACGGCTCTTGCAATGCCCTGTTTTTTTGTGTAGTATTGCCTGCAAATGAACAAATACGCAAAACGCTACCTTATTGATGCTCTGGGTGGAATGGCCCAGGGCCTGTTTGCATCCCTTCTGGTGGGAACAATCGTCAAGACACTCGGTCAGGTCCTGCTCAAGCTGGGGACGAATCCGCTGTTTCAGTTTCTTATTGATGCGGGCAACTTTGCTTCAAGTGCTCCGATTGTCGGCGCGGCGATGGCGGTCGCAATCGGCTATTCGCTCAAGGCTCCGGCCCTCGTGTTTTTTTCACTTGCGGCAGTCGGTTCCGCAAGCAATCAGCTGGGCGGTGCGGGCGGCCCCCTGTCCGTTCTGGTCATCGCCGTCATTGCCTGTGAGCTGGGCACGCTCGTCAGTAAGAAGACCAAAGTCGATATCCTCGTCACCCCGCTCGTGACGCTCCTTTCCGGCTGCCTGCTTGCCGTCCTAACCGCCAAATGGATTGGTCTTGGTGCTTCTTCCGTGGGCAACCTGATTATGTGGGCGACCCAGCTGCACCCCTTCGTGATGGGCATCATCGTTTCCGTCGTCGTGGGAATCGTGCTGACCCTGCCCATTTCGTCCGCCGCCATCTGCATGGCGCTGGGACTGACCGGCCTTGCGGGCGGTGCTGCCGTCGCGGGCTGTTCTGCCAACATGGTCGGCTTTGCGGTCGCTTCGTTCCGCGAGAACAGGTGGGGCGGCCTTGTCAGCCAGGGACTCGGCACTTCCATGCTGCAGATGCCCAACATCGTCAAGAACCCCCGCGTGTGGCTGCCCGCCATCCTCGCTTCGGCGGTTACGGGGCCGCTTTCTACCTGCCTGTTCAAGCTTGAGATGAACGGCGCGCCGGTCAGCAGCGGTATGGGTACCTGCGGCTTTGTCGGTCAGATCGGCATGATTACCGGCTGGTATGCCCCGGTGGAAAGCGCCGTTGCGCAGGGTGCTGCCGCCATTACTCCCGGTGCATGGGAGTGGCTGGGCCTCATCATGATAAGCTTTGTCCTTCCCGCCGTCCTTGCCTGGGCCTTCGGTCTTTTCTTCCGCAAAATCGGCTGGATCAAGGACGGGGACATGAAGCTGGAGGCATAAGCCGAGCGGGTGTCATTCCTGCATCTTTCGTCTGCATACAACGCCCGTCGGCTCATGGCGGGCGTTCTTTTTTTCTGGTCACGATGGTGTTTTCGCCAATAGCGCAGTTTAGCATGCGGAAAACTCGAAAATAGCGCAGTTCAGAAGATGAAAAACTCAAAAATATCGCAGTTTGTGACGTGAAAATTTAAAAAATAGCGCAGTTTGACTTGTAAAAAACTCGAAAATATCGCAGTATAGGAGCATGGATCGGGATAGTATGGAGACGGCTCTGCTTGAGCAGAAAGCAGAATTCGAGGAGCGCCTCAAGACGGACACGTGCGGCCGGCCGGAGGAGGCCCTTGTTGACCTGAACAGCAGGCTGGCCCAGGTGGTCATCGGTGTCAGGCGGAGCGGCAAGTCAACCCTGTGCTTCAACGTCATCAAACAGTCCGGCCTCAAGTTTGCCTACGTGAATTTTGACGATGAGCGGCTCGTTTCTTCCGGCCCGCAGGATTTGAACGTCGTCCTTGAATGCCTCTACAAAATGTACGGCGAGTTTGACCATCTCTTCATGGATGAGCTTCAGAACATAGAGGAATGGTATCTGTTCGTGAACAGGCTGCTGCGTTCAGGAATGCATCTGCTCATAACCGGTTCCAACGCGAAGCTCCTTGCCGGAGAGCTGGCAACCCATCTTACCGGCAGATACTTGGAGATAGAGCTGTACCCTTTTTCGTTCAGCGAGTACTGCGCATACAGGCAAATCAGTACTGCCCACGGTACGACGAAGGAGAAGGGGCTTTTGCAGGCGGCTTTCAGCGAGTACCTGCATGAGGGCGGTTTCCCGGAACTGCAGGGGGAACGCCGCAAGCAGGCCTACATAAACACATTGGTCACAAACATCCTCGTGAATGACATAGAGAAGCGGTATGCAATAAAATACAAGGCGGCCTTTGAGCAGCTTGCGAATCACCTGCTGAATAGTGCCCCGGCCGCAATCAACTACAAAGATTTGCAGGAGACATTCGGCCTTAAGTCTGACCACACGGCGGAAAACTACGTCAGCTACTGCAAGAATGCCTTCCTGATATGCGGGTTGCACAAGTATTCGCCGAAGAGCAAAATACGGATACGCGGCGAGAAGGCGTATGCCGTCGATGTCGCCTTGATGAACAACAGGGCGGATGCCTTTGCCGGGGAGAACCTGGGCTGGCGGCTTGAGACGCTTGTCTACATTGAGCTTCTTCGCCGCTACAGGAACGATGGCTGTGACATCTGCTATTATGGCGAGACGGCGGGTGAAACGGATTTCGTCGTCTGCCGGGGAAGGGAAGTGCTGAGCCTCATACAGGTAAGCTATGACATCTCCTCTCCGAAGACCCTGAAGCGCGAGCTGAACGGACTCCTGCTCGCGTCCTCCAAAACGGGCTGCAATGACCTTCTGCTGATTACCGACCACGATGAGACCCGGCTGGAGAAAGACGGCAGGCAAATCCGCGTCGTTCCCGCCTATGCCTGGCTTGTGGACAGGTGAAGGAACGCGTCGAGGCTGCAAAACCGCCTGGCCCGTGGTCTGCAAACTGCATGGCAGACGACTGAGCGGCATACCGGGGGCATTTGCCCCCGTCTGCCCAGCTGCGCTTCGTCTGCAAGCCTTGTGGAATCATTTCATAGGCCTTGTCGAATCATTTCATAGGCCTTGTCGAATCATTCCATAGGCCTTGTTGAATCATTCTATAAACCTTGTGGAATCTTTCTATAAGCCTTGTGGAATCTTTCTGATAGGCTTGCAGAATCTTTTCTGGAATGCTTTTACAGATTCCTACGCCCCCAGCGCTTCCATAATCCTTTCGCACTGGGCTATGCCGTCCATCGCACTGCTCGCGATGCCGCCGGAGTAGCCTGAGCCTTCGCCCGCCGGGTAGAGGCCGTGCAGGACGGGGGACTCGCCGCTCGCCTTGTCGCGCAGGATGCGGACCGGGGTGCTCGTGCGGGTTTCACTTGCGATAATCAGGGCTTCATCCGAGATATAACCTTTCATCTTGCCGTCAAAAATGCGGAATGCCTCGCCGAGCCTGCCGTTCAGGTGCGGGGGAAGCCATTCGTCCAGGCGGCTCGCCGCAAGCCCCGGGGCGTAGCTCGTGCGGGGCAGGCTGCCGCTTTCCCGGCGGGCAAGATAGTCCGTAAGCCGCTGTGCGGGGGCCTGCTGCCTGCCGTCGCCGTGGCGGCAGGTCTCTTCTTCCAGCCGGGTCCGGGCGAGCAGTCCTGCGAGGGCGGAACAGCCCAGAGCCTCTGCCTCGCGGCGGAAGTGCTCGGGTATGTCTTCCGGGTGGGTTTCCACGACGATTGCCGCATTGCTCCAGGCGCTGTTCCGCCCCGCCGCCGACATCCCGTTGATGACGATCTGCCCCGGAGAGCTTGCGCTCGGCACGACAAAACCGCCCGGGCACATGCAGAAGCTGTACACCCCGCGCCCGTCCACCTGACTGGTCAGCCGGTATTCTGCAGCGCCGAGCTTTTGGGCTGCTGCCGCATCCCCGTGGTACTGAATGCGGTCTATGAGGGCGCGGGGGTGCTCCACGCGCACGCCGAACGCAAAGCCCTTTGCTTCCAGGCTGTCCGGTGCGATGCGGGCGAGCGTCATGTAGATGTCGGCGGCGGAGTGCCCCGTGGCAAGCAGGACTGCGTCTGCTCTGATTTCCTGCTCTTCGCCGCTCTTCGTGTCCTGTATGCGTATGCCGCGGACCCGTTTTTCACCGTTTTTTTCTTCCATTATAAAATCCGCACAGCGGCTGCCGAAGCGGAACTCGCAGCCCAGTTCCTCTATCTGTGCCCGCATTGCGTCGATGACGGCTGGCAGCCGGTCGGTGCCGATGTGGGGGTGGGCGGCGGTCAGTATGGACGGGTCCGCTCCGAAGTGATGGAATATCCGCAGAACCTGGGCCAGGTTGCCCCGCTTGTCGCTCCGGGTGTAGAGCTTGCCGTCCGAAAAGCAGCCGGCCCCGCCTTCTCCGAAGCAGTAGTTGGAGTTGCCGTCAACCAGCCCTTCCCGGCTTATGCGGGCAATGGTCACCTTGCGCCGGGAAACCTGTTCGCCCCGCTCGACGATGATGCAGCGGATGCCTTTTTCCAGTAGCTTGAGCGCACCGAACAGGCCTGCGGGGCCGGCGCCGACGATGACGACCGTCTTGCCGGAAGGCGCCGCGGGAAGCCAGGCCGGCAGGCTTTCTTCTGCCGCCGCCGCTTTTTCTCCGACGTAGAGCCTGCAGCGGAGGACGATTTTAATCTGCCGCCTGCGGGCATCGACCGAGCGCTTTTCGATGACGAGCTGCGCCCCGTTCAGGTTCACCCGCTGCCCCTGTGCCTGCAGGATGCGCCCTGCCTCCTTGCGTATGTATCCTTCATCCCTGTCCCTGCCTTCCGGGACAATCACCGTCACGTCATAGACCATTGTGCGCCATACCTCCGTGCTAGGGCCATTATACGGGCAGGGGCAGCTTTGGGCAAGGGCGCGCATTCACACGGTATTTACAAGCGGCTTTGGGCAAAGGCCTGCCTGCCGTCCTGTATTTCGCGTCCTGCATTTCAATTGACAGAGGCGCTTTGTTTGTTCTATTATGGTCGTATGTGTAAACACGGGTGCAATCATGTCTGAAGCGAGATCTGTTTTTGATGCGGTAAACGCGCTTACCGGTTATGGACTGGTAACCGGCCTCATAGAAAAAGAAGATGTCATCTATACGAAGAACCGCCTGCTGGAGCTGCTCCGGCTGGACGGCTTTGAAACTGCGGAACAGGCGGAAGCCCTGCCTGCGGTGGAAATCACCGACCTTGAGGGGATCCTGAAGGACCTGCTGGACTATGCGGCGTCAAAAGGGCTTTTCCCTGATGAGGGCGTCGTATACCGGGACCTTTTTGATACGAAACTGATGTCCTGCCTTGTTCCCCGCCCCTCGTACGTTGAGGCGGAGTTCCTGAAGCGCTTCAAGAAATCATCGAAAGACGCAACGGACTGGTTCTATAAGTTCAGCCAGGACACCGACTACATCCGCCGCTACCGGATCTGCAGGGACGTCAAGTGGAAGACCCGGACCGAGTACGGCGACATTGACATCACGATAAACCTTTCCAAGCCGGAAAAAGACCCCAAGGCAATTGCCGCCGCCCGTAACGCGCCGCAGGGGGGCTATCCTGCCTGCCTTTTGTGCAAGGAAAACGTCGGCTACGCTGGCCGGGTGAACCACGCCGCCCGCCAGACCCACCGGATCATCCCCCTCCGCCTGTGCGGAACGGAATGGGGCTTCCAGTATTCTCCCTACGTCTACTATAACGAGCACTGCATCGTGTTCAGCTTTGCGCATACGCCCATGGTCATCGGCCACGAGACCTTTGCCAGCCTCTTTGACTTCATCAAGCTTTTCCCCCATTATACGGTCGGAAGCAATGCCGACCTGCCGATCGTCGGCGGTTCCATCCTCTCGCACAACCACTTTCAGGGCGGCTGCTACGAATTCCCGATGGCACGGGCGGACTATGAGGAGTCGTTTACAGTGTCGGGCTTTGACGACGTGAAGTGCGGCATCATCAAGTGGCCCCTTTCGGTCATACGGCTCACCGGCAGGAACAGCGAACGGCTCGTGCAGCTTGCAGACAAAATCCTGCTGAACTGGCGGGGCTACAGCGATAAGGACGCCTTTATCTTTGCCGAAACGGACGGCGAAAAGCACAATACGATTACGCCGATTGCCCGCAAGCGCAACGGCCTGTACGAGCTTGACCTTGTCCTGCGCAACAACATTACGACGGAAGAACACCCGCTCGGCGTCTTTCATCCCCATGCCGACAAGCACCACATCAAGAAAGAGAACATCGGCCTCATCGAAGTGCTGGGGCTGGCAATCCTGCCTGCCCGCCTCAAGAAGGAACTGTCCGACCTGGCGAATGCAATCGTGCAGGGGCGGGACATTGCAGCGGACCCGGAGCTTGCCAAGCATGCCGACTGGGTCAGGGACATCCGCGCAAACTACGGCTGCCTGACAAGGGAGAACGTGGGGCAGATCCTGAAGGTCGAGACAGGAAAGGTCTTTGCGGCGGTCCTTGAAGACGCCGGCGTGTACAAGCGGACCGAGGCGGGAAAGGCCGCATTCAGGAAGTTCATCAGGACATTCGCATGAAGCTGCCGGGATAGCGTGCAGATAGAGAACGTAATAGAAGAATTCTAGATAGAGAAGGAAATACCGTATGGCAAACGTGCAGATACCGGCTGGTTATAAGCCGCTTTTGAACGAGAAGGAAACCGAGCACGCAATCGTGCTGATTAAGGACTTTTTTCAGCTGTCGCTTTCGACGGCGCTCAACCTGACCCGCGTGACGGCGCCGCTGTTCGTGCAGTCCGGGCTGGGAATCAATGACGATCTGAACGGCGTGGAGCGGCCGGTCCGCTTTCCCGTCAAGGACATGGGCGAGCGGCAGCTTGAAATCGTCCACTCGCTTGCAAAGTGGAAGCGGCTCAAGGTAACCGAGCTGGGCCTGGGGCGGGGCTTCGGCATCTACACCGACATGAACGCAATCCGTGCCGACGAGGATCTGGACAACCTGCACTCGCTCTACGTGGACCAGTGGGACTGGGAGCTGTGCATCGAGGAAAGGGACCGGACGGTGATGTTCCTGAAGGAAACCGTCGGCAAGCTGTACGCCTGCCTCAAGCAGACCGAGTTCTACATCTATGACAATTACGAGCACATTGAGCCGATCCTGCCGGAGCACATCACCTTCATCTATGCCGACGACCTGCAGAAAGCCTATCCCCACCAGACGCCGAAGGAACGGGAGGCAATCGTGACGAAAAAGTACGGTGCGGTCTTCCTGATCGGCATCGGAGGCAGGCTGGGCGACGGGTCCATCCACGACGGCCGTGCGCCCGACTACGACGACTGGATTACCGAGAGCGGTGACGGGCACCGGGGCCTGAACGGCGACATCCTCGTGTGGAACCCGGTCCTGAACTCGGCGATGGAGCTTTCTTCCATGGGAATCCGCGTGAGTCCCGAGTCGCTGACGGCCCAGCTTGCCGAGCGCGGCTGCCCGGAGCGGGCGGAACTGGCGTTCCACAAGAAGCTCCTGTCCGGTCAGCTGTCCCAGACCCTGGGCGGCGGCATCGGCCAGAGCCGCCTGTGCATGTACTTCCTGCGCAAGGCCCACATCGGCGAAATCCAGGTCAGCACCTGGCCGGAGGACATGCAGGCGCAGTGTGCCGCCGCCGGAATCCGCCTCCTGTAGGAAGGAGCCGCCTTTTCCCCTCAGAAACGCATTTCCCCGGCACGCCGGTCCGAACAGCTTCGAACCGGTGTGAAAATGTTGAAAATTTTGCCTGCATCGTGTATAATGAAACGAATAAGGAGTAGGCGGTTTCAATGGAGAAACTGGAGTACAAGGAAAGGGGCGCAAACAGCCAGCTTCTCACACAGTGCGGTGCATTGATGAACAGGCCGCTGCGGACGGACGAAAACGTGAGCAGTGCCCTTTCCGTTCTGGGATCGGCGCTTGAGGCGTCGAGAATCGGCCTGTTCGTAAAGGAGACGCCGGATTCCATCCTTCAGCTCTTTGAGTGGAGCCGCGAGAAAGGCTTTTCCGCCTTCGGTTCATCCAACGTATTTCTGACGGGCAAGGCAGCGAAAGAGTGCCTGTCCATGTCCGGTTCCCTCCTGTATAACGAGGATGACATCGGCCGCATGGATAAGCACGTGTTCGAGGCGTACGGACTCCTGCTCAATCACACGGCAAAATCCATCCTTGCGCTGCCGCTCGAATGGAACGGCTGCATGAGGGGCTTCATCGGCATAGAAGACCCTTCTGCCGAAAAAGTTTCCCAGCTTTCTGCCTTTCTGCTTTCCGCCCCCTATATCATACTGGAGCCCGTCATAAGGGAGCAGGAAGAAATTCGGCTTAAGCGGGCGCTTGCCAGCCTGTCCGACCGGAAGCTCGTGTATGAGATGACGGCGGAGAACGCCAAGCTGATCGTCTTTGAGACGGACCTCGTAAAGAAAGTAACTGTTGCCGTTGACTCCCCCTATTCACGCCGCTTCATGCGGAAGGCAGGCTTTCCCAAGCTCATGCAGGATCCCGTTGCAGTCCTTTCTTCCCACACCGACGAGGAGGGGAAGCAGGCATTTTCAACGTGTCTGAGGCAGGTCATGCAGGGTCAGAAAGACGCCGGATGCAGCTTCCGCCTTTCCCTGCAGACAGGGGAGGAACCGCTGTTCATCAAGGCGAACCTGTACGGCGCCTGCAACAGGACCGGGCAGGTGGTCAAAGTCTATTCAGTGCTCCAGGACATCAGCGACTATGTCCGCAGCGAGGAACTGCTGAAGGCGGAAAGCGAGCGTGCCATTGAGCTCAAGCGGCGCGAGGACGAGCTTTCGGCCATGAAGAACCGCGAGCTGGAACTCCTGCAGAAGCACAAGATCGCAATAGACTCCCTTGAGTTCATCCTGTGGGAGATGGACCTGTATGCCGAGAGCATGATTCCCATGCCGTCCCCCTTCTTTGAAAAATGCCGGAAGCTCTACAACATTCCCGCCGATGATGCTGCCATTCCCGATTACCTCTACCACATGCTCGATACCGAGGATCAGCTGCGGGTCAAGAAGATGTTCACGAGCCTGCGGCAGGGACGGCGCTATACGATGGACGTGCGGTTAGCGACGGAAAAGGGCGGTGTGGTGCGGACCTTCCGCCTTGCCGCGACGCCGTCCAAGAGCGAGGCAGGGGACTGGGACAGCGCGGTTGCCACGACCTACGACGTAACCGACCAGCTGGTAAAGAGCAGCGGCTACGAGCAGGAGCTTGCCTACTTTACCCTTTCGCGCGATGACAGCGTCATGATGTCGACCCGCGTGAACCTGACGATGAACAGCTTCATCGACTGCTATCCAGCCCTGCCGCCTGAAACAAAGGGCTTGTCCTATGATGCAATCGTTGCCCGGGGCAAGGGCCTGGAAGGCTACCTGAAAGACGGGCGTCCTTCTTCCGAAGTCGTCTCCCGCTCCTTCCTCCTCAATGAATGGGCGAACGGCAGGACAAAGAACTCGTACGTCATCCGCTATACGGGACAGGGTTCCGTCAAGTGGTGCCGGGCAGATATGCGCCTCATGGAGAACCCCGGTACGAAGGACGTGGAATGCTTCTTCTACCTGACTGACGTGACGCGGAACGAGCTGATGACCCGGCTGCTGGAGCGCCTGGGTGATGTGGTCTACGAGTTCATCGGCATCATGAACCCTGCCAACAATACGATCGGCTTCATCGGTCACTCCGATTACGATGACCTGCAGTATATCGACTACGATGCATTTGTTACCCGGGAGCTGAAAGAGCATGTTATCCTGCAGGGAACGGAGCAGGAATTCCGGGACGAGGTTTCCTTTGCGTCCATTCAGAAGGAGCTTGCCGCGGATTCGCATTTTTCCCGGATTATCACCTGGGCGGGCAGGAACGGTGAACCGCTGCGCAAGATGGTCCAGTACTTCTATCTGGATCCGGGGAGGGAGCTCATCCTCTGCTGCCTTACGGACGTGACCGATCAGTACCGGCAGGACCAGATGCGCCTGCTGGAAGTCGAAGACGCCCTGCACCGTGCCGACGTGGCGAACCGGGCCAAGTCCGAGTTCGTTTCCCGCATAAGCCACGACATCCGCACGCCGATCGGTGCCGTCCTGAACCTGACTCAGTTTGCCGAGGAGGACATCGGGCATGAGGACAAGCTGATCGATGATCTTGCCAAGATAAAGACGTCCGGCCGCTTCCTCCTCTCGCTCATAAACGATGTCCTTGACATCTCCAAGATAGACTCCGGCAAGATTGAACTGCTGCCCGAAGCCTGTTCCTATGATGCCTTCATCGACGAGATAAGCAACCTGCTGGAGTCCATGTGCTACGACAAGGGGCTTGACTGCATCATCAATGCGGCTCCCCCGCAGGTACGGGCCTTCATGGCCGACAAGGTGCGCCTGAATCAGGTGACGCTCAACCTGCTTTCCAATTCCGTCAAGTACACTCCCGCCGGAGGGGCGGTCAGTTTCTTTGTGGATCAGGAAGTCCGTTCCGGGGACACGGTCATCCTGCACATCTGTGTTGCCGACAACGGCATCGGCATGACCGAAGAATTCCAGCGCAAGATGTTCGATGAGTTTACCCAGGACAGCAAGAACCCCCTGCGCGACAAGACGACGCCGGGTACGGGGCTGGGCCTTTCCATCGTGAATAAGATGGTGCAGCTGATGGGCGGTCAGATCAAGGTGTTCAGCAAGGTGGGAAAGGGCAGTTCCTTCCTGGTCAGCATACCGATGCGTATTGCCGACGAGAAGAATGTCAAGAACACCGCAAAGAAAACGACCGCCGGAGCGGATGCACCGATTGCAGCGACAATCCTGCTCGCCGAAGACAACCTGATAAACAAGGAAATCGCCGAGCGTATCTTTACCAAGATGGGCGTGACCGTGGAGCATGCCGACAACGGTGAAGAAGCGGTTACCCTCTTTTCCGGTGCTGCGCCGGGGCATTTTGATATCATCTTCATGGACATCCAGATGCCCAAGCTGGACGGCTATGGGGCAACGAAGGCCATCCGTGCCCTGGACAGACCGGATGCGCAGAAGATACCGGTCGTTGCAATGACGGCAAATGCCTTTGCGGATGCAGTGCAGAAGGCGAAGGATGTGGGGATGGACGAGTACGTTACCAAGCCGCTAGACCCCGACCGGATCCGGGAGGTCCTGCAGGACCTGCTGGCAAAGCGCCGCTAGACTGCGGTTTCAGGCGGACTGCCGGGACGCTGCAGGAGGCGCCAGCACGCATCTGCAGTCCGTCAGGCTGTCCCGCAGTCCTTTAGGCTGTTCCGCTGAAGCGTTCCAGTACCTTTTTATTCCCCGTTTTCTCTATGAGGACCAGATGGTCTCCCGCGTTGAGGATTGTATTTCCGCCGGGAATCTCGTAGTCTTCTGCCCCGACTTTCTTGATGAGCAGCAGAAGGTATTCTCCCGCTTTTGCAATGTCCTTCAGCGCCTTGCCGGAGAACTTGCTTGATGACGGCAGGTCGCACTCGACGAGTTCGAAGGCGCCGTTGGCGACGGTGTGGATGCCGGTGACGTTCTTGCCGTGCAGGTGGCTCATGATGCTGTCGACGATGGTATCGCGGAGGGGAATGGGGACTTCGACGCCCAGCTTGCGGGCTATGTCGGCAAACTGGGACTGGGCAACGAGGGCAATCGCCTTTTCCACGCCGAGCGATTCCATGTAGGCGGAGATGATCATGTTCATCTCGTGGTTGTGGGTCGCCGCAATCAGCAGGTCAAACTTGTCCAGCCCTTCTTCCTTGACCATGTTTTCGTCGGTAATGTCCCCGCAGAGGACCTTGGCGTTCGGGAACAGGTCGCAGGCTTCCTTGCTCCGCTCCTTGTTGCTGTCCACGATGACAAGATTGTTCATGTTCTTGTTTGCGGCGCTGTCAAAGATCTTCTTGTAGAAGGGCGTCTTGTTTTTTTCTATCAGGTGTTCGGCGACCTGGGTGCCGATCCTGCCTGCACCGACGAGGATGATGTTCCGCAGGGCGTCGGCCTTTGCCCCGCAGAGGGGGAGCAGGCGGGCGATGTTTCCCGTTTCCGTCAGAATGCCGATCCGGTCCCCGGCCTTCAGGATGGAGTCTCCGAAGGGAAGCGCCGGATTGCCGCCGCTTTCCACGAATACGATGATGAACTTGAAGTCGGCAAGCTTGCGAAGGTCCTTGAGCGCCACGGAGTCAAAGGCACTCCCCTTGGAGACCTGCAGGGCGATGAGCTCGAACTTTGTGCCGAAGGTAACGATGTCGCTGACCGCGCCGTGTTCCACGGCCTTGACGATTGCGTCCGCAGCCTCGATGTCCGGGTTTATCATGAAGTCAATGCCGTAGGGCGGCCGGTGCTTGCCCGAGAAGGTTTCGGCGTGCTTTCTGGTCGCCTCGTTCGTGTTCATGTAGTAGGAGTAGTTCCTGACGCGGGCAATCTTGAGCAGGTCGGGGTAGACGGAGTCGACCATGGAGCAGGTGATCATGTTGATTTCGTCGTCTTCGGTGAGCGTAACCAGGGCGTCCGCCTTTGCAATGCCGGCGTCCTCGAGGGTCTTGAGGTTATTGCCGTCCGCCTGAATGAGCCTGCAGTCCAGCAGGTTTCCGGCATGCCGTATCGTATCCTCGTCGTTGTCAATGAGTACGACGTTGTTCTGCTCGTTGATGAGCCGTTTTGCAAGCTGGACGCCGGTAAAGCCTGCCCCGATTATTACGATGTTCATATCCTGCAATTATAAAGGATATGGGGACAAGTTTAAAGAGGCTCTGCGGGGGAGGGGGCTGGAACAGGGCGGGGAAACTGCTTTTCGGGTGCCTGCCGGGGGCTTGGGGCAGGGCGGGGAAGCTGCTTTTCGGGTGCCTGCCGCTTTTCTTATTGAACATTTTGCGGAAAAGCAGTACATTAGTGCTAAAGATTTCTATATATAGGAGTTAACTTTTATGGCAGATGTAAAGGTTGCTATCAATGGTTTCGGCCGCATTGGCCGCTTGGCTTTCCGCCAGATGTTCGGCGCGAAAGGCTACGAGGTTGTCGCTATCAATGACCTCACCAGCCCCACGATGCTTGCCCACCTCTTGAAGTATGACACCGCCCAGGGCGGATATGCCGGAAAGATCGGCGAGAAGAATCACACGGTTGAGGCCCACGACGGCGAGGGTGAGGATAACTACATCGTCGTTGACGGAAAGAAGATCGTCATCTACAAGTGCAAGGGACCCGATGCCGCCAACCTCCCCGCTTGGGGCAAGATGGGAATTGACGTCGTCCTCGAGTGCACGGGCTTCTACACCTCCAAGGCAAAGTCTGAGGAGCACATCAAGGCCGGTGCCCGCAAGGTTGTCATCTCCGCTCCTGCCGGAAACGACCTCCCGACGATCGTCTACAACGTCAACCACAAGACCCTGAAGCCGACTGATACCGTCATCTCCGCTGCTTCCTGCACCACGAACTGCCTTGCCCCGATGGCAAAGGCCCTCAACGATGCGTTCCCGATCCAGAGCGGAATCATGTCAACGATCCACGCCTACACCGGCGATCAGATGATTCTTGACGGACCCCAGCGCAAGGGCGACCTGCGCCGCTCACGCGCCGGTGCTCAGAACATCGTTCCGAACAGCACGGGTGCTGCAAAGGCCATCGGTCTCGTTATCCCCGAGCTGAACGGCAAGCTCATCGGCTCTGCCCAGCGCGTTCCGGTTCCCACCGGTTCTACGACGATCCTGACCGCCGTTGTCAAGGGCAATGACGTGACCAAGGATGCCGTCAACGCAGCCATGAAGAAGGCCGCTGATCCCGAGACCTTCGGCTACAACGAGGACGAGATTGTTTCTTCCGACGTCATCGGAATGCGCTTCGGCTCTCTCTTTGACTCCACCCAGACGATGGTCAACAAGATTGCCGACGGCCTCTTCGAGGTTCAGGTTGTCTCTTGGTACGACAATGAGAATTCATATACGAGCCAGATGGTTCGCACGATCAAGTACTTCAGCGAGCTGAAGTAGTCCTGATGTGAACTAATTGGCCTCCGCCCCGGCGGAGGCCTTTTTTTATGCTGTTCTTAAATAATTATCCATTTTTTGCCGCAGAAAACCGGCAGAATCATTTATAATCAAGTTCCATAGGAAGGTTTTTCCACAATTCCTTTCTTGACTTTCCCTCCTTCAAGTGGGTCAGCACATTTTTGTCCGGGTTCGGGTAAATCACAAGGCCGTCTATCTCGCCTTTTTCGGTGCGGACAGGAAAGGCAAGCTGCTCAAACTCCGTAGAAAACTGTGCGTTTACGCCCGGCTTGTTTCCACGCGCATCAAGCCTTACCCATGTATCCAAATCTTTAAGATACACGCCGTTCAATCCGTGATAAATCAGAACAGGGGCGGTATCATCATCAAGAATAAGCTTTTGGTAGCAGAAGCCTGCCGGAACGCCTCTGCTTCGGAGAATGGCCGCAAGCAGGTGCGACTTTGCAAAACATATGCCGTGCCCTGCCTCAAGCACCTCGGAAGCGGAACAGGTTACATCATCTTTATCTGCATCTGCCGAATGTGAAATTTCATCGCGGACAAACTCATAAGCCCTTTTGATGAAATCAAGCTCGCCGTTTGACTGCTCGAACAGGCTTTGTGAAAGCCTACAGATTTTCGGGTTGTCAAAATCAACTATTTCATCACAGGTAAGATAATCTTCTGTTTCACTTGCATATAAAGAAAGCTTCATCTTCTCCTCCCATTTTTCCGTTTTTTGTGGTTCCCGCACGGACATTAGTAAGCATCCTGCAATATGTCATACAGTGTCCCTCTCGGGAAATCCGTTATTCTTTTGAACTCCACCATTCACATAATCAAGCCGAAGCTGGCACTGTGCGAAAGCAACCGGCTTTAACCGGAATCAGTTAAATTGATATCCACCAGCATACACCATATTTATCAATAATGGTGGCACAACATTTACTCCATGGAAGTTCTCCGATAGGTTCGATAATTACACCCCCATCGCTCAAAACTTGAAAAGCATTATAAACAGCTTCTTCAGTTCCCATTTCAAAAACGTTAAATGTCATGGTTTCCCACTTGTTCTTATGAACTACTTCTATGTCGCATGGATTTTTCGCTTCTGCCAATGCCAGAAAACCTTCCCCGTTTACAGACAGCTCACAGTGTTCATACGCTGTGTTATCCTTGTTTTTAAACTCACGGGTTATTTCTGCTCCAAAAGCCTTGCAGTATGTTTCTGCTGCTTCAAAACTATTTTTCACATATACCTGTGTATAATTCTTCATCGAAAGCTCCATCAATTCTGATTTGTCTTAGCCCGATTCACTTCCGGTATGCCTTCCCATCACACCGAATATCCTAAGTTGATATCAAATGGGGCGATCAGCAATTTTTGAAAATCTTTATTGTAATTTGCGAAAAAGATTTTTATGGCCTTGCCATAGTTTTCTTTGGTGTCAAATTCCCAGTATGAATAATACTTAACGCACTTTACAATCTTTGTTAACTCCCTCGGCGGCTCTCCAAGTTCGATTCCATCTATGGTGTAAAATCTCTTGAAATAGTTAAGGGATATACAGCCTTCACATTTAAGCTGATTTGCTGACATTTCCTCAATCTTTTCTTCAAATTGCTCAAGTTTATCAG